>DAOVLD010000037.1 GCA_030631445.1 Bacteroidota bacterium | reverse complement strand
AGAAATGAAGGGTTTGTGGTTGATGTTGCCAATAACGGTATTGAAGGAATATCCAAAGCTAAAGATTCTATTCCTGACCTTGTTCTTCTTGATGTAATGATGCCACGGATGGATGGTATGGAAACTTGTGAGGAGCTGCGAAAGATCAGAAAATTGGACAATACAATCATTGTGTTTTTAACTGCCCGGGGTGAAGATTATTCGCAAATCGCCGGATTTGAGGCCGGTGGAGATGATTATATTGTTAAACCAATCAAACCCAAAGTGCTGATATCAAGGATTAAGGCATTGATAAGGAGGAGGGATCGGACAAATAATAGTGCTGAGAAACACGAGAGCATGATAATTGAACAAGATGATATAATTCTGGATCGTGAAAGATATATCGTGATAAAAAAAGGAAAAAAATTATCCCTTCCTAAAAAGGAATTTGAATTATTGGCTTTACTTATCTCAAGTCCTGAAAGGGTCTTTTCCCGTAATGAGATTTTTAGTAAAATATGGGGCGATGATGTTATAGTAGGTGACAGAACAATTGATGTGCATATTCGGAAATTACGAGAAAAAGTAGGAGAGAAACATATTCAAACAGTTAAAGGGGTCGGTTACAAGTATGTTAGTTGATGGGAGCGAAGAGCGAAGAGCAAAGAGCAAAGAGCAAAGAGCAAAGAGCAAACATAGTTAACGTATAACTTTTAACTTATAACAGCAACCAGTAACCAGTTTAACCTACCTGCTATTATTCAAATTGTGTATCACAAAGTCCCTCTGAGCTTTAATAATATTTACTGTATTAAGCAGAAGGCTTTTTGTTTCCGATATAATATTGAAGTATAACAGACTGTTTTTTGTCCCTGCTTCTTCACGTTTGATCATTTTTACCTGTTTCTTTTGTAATTTGTCAAGTCGTTCAAGTATTGATTGCTGCTTATCAATAATTTCCTTCAAATCTTCAAACTTATCTTTCTTAACAGTATTCAGAACCAGATTGAAAAAACTTGAAATTTCTTCATTCAGATTATTTAAATAATTCCTTTGAACAGTTCTCAGAGGAGGGTGATTATTGTCAATGTGGTTGAAAATAGGATCAGTCAGATAGGTAAGACAGTGAGCTGCTTCCCTGAGATAATCCACTACCTGGACGTAAAACGGACCTGTATCCGATGAGTTTTCGTCAAGAAGTTTGATAGTGGAAAATACGTTATCCTTATGGCTCTTAACCTTTTGATTAAGTTCCTTAATATCTTTCAAGTTATGCTTAAGCAATTTCCTGTCTTCATTCAATAGCCCCGTTAAACTTAGATAATAAAGCTTGGAAACTGATATGAGGGTTGATGTTACGTTCTGTCTTGAAATTTCAAGCACATTCTCCCTGTCCAGTACCTTGGTTTTTTCTATCTCCTCTTTTTCCTTTTCTTCTATTTTTAATTTTTTATTATGAAAAACATGGGTTCGGAAAACAAGAAAAACAGCAAGAGCAATCAGGATCAGAATGCCTGGTAAACCAGTCCAGTGAATAATAAGTGCTATACAGAATGCGATAGTAAATGCGCTAAATGCAGTGAAAAACCAGCCGGATATTACTGTAATAACACCGGATATCCGGTAAACGGCACTTTCCCTGCCCCAGGCGCCATCAGCAAGCGAGGACCCCATAGCCACCATAAATGTTACATAAGTTGTGGATAAAGGCAACTTAAGTGATGTGCCAAAAGCAATTAGTATACTTGCTACCACCAGGTTAACGGATGCTCTGACCAGATCAAACGAGATAGATTCCTCACTTTTACGTTTATTATATAAAGTCCGGTCAAATCTCTTTCTTACCGCAATTTGAAAACGGACAGGAAAAACCTTGCTGACAGATTTACTAAAAGATAATGTGTTCCGTACAATTGTGCGCGCAAGAAGTGAAGATTCAAATCTTTCGGTGCCCTCACCCTGACGGCCAAGATCAATCTCAGTCTTTGTAACCGACCTTGCCTTTTTTGATACCCATAAGGTGACAGCCATGATAATCCCTGCTAATAACAGGAGAGAAGTTGGAGTTTTTACTGCAGCTGTCAATGAATCCATTAAGAAAGTGGCAGGATCAGCACCACTTGCAGCAGTAAAGGTTTTAAACGATTCAAAACCAGCAAGGGGGACACCTATAAAATTAACAAGATCGTTTCCGGCAAATGCCATGGCTAAGGAAAACGTTCCTACAAGGACAATAAATTTTAAAACATTGATCTTAAATAACCATAATAAAAATTGAAGTAATATTGTCCATCCGATAAAACTTAAAAGAATAATGGAGAAGGAATTAGCTTTTATCCATATCATTTGTTCCGGAGAAATAAATGAAGAGCCTTTTGCTCCTTTAATAAGCATAAAAAAAGTTATTGCTGTAATAGCCAGTCCGCCCCATACAGAACCGAAATACCTCAAATATTTTTTATATTCAAAAGAGAACACAACCCTTGCCAGATATTGAACAAGAGCACCGAAGGAAAATGCAATAATTACTGATAATAATATGCCGAAAATTATTGCAAGTGCTTTTCCTGTATTGATATATGTATTAAGATCCCCGCCTTCGGGTGAGTTGGTTATTTTAATAATAGCCATTCCGACAGAAGCGCCTAAAAGCTCAAAGACTATGGAAACTGTTGTTGAAGTGGGTAACCCAAAAGTATTGAACAGATCAAGAAGAATAATGTCTGTCAGCATAACTGCAATAAAAATGATCATAATTTCTTTAAAGTAAAACTGATCAGGATGCATAATTCCTTTCCTGGCAATTTCCATCATCCCGCTGGAGAAGGTTGTTCCGACAAGAATACCTATTGATGCAACAATCATAATTACCCTGATAGAGGCAACTTTTGAGCCGAAAGCAGAATTCAGGAAGTTAACTGCATCGTTGCTGACACCCACCACCAGATCGGAAATTGCTAATACAAAAAGGATAACAACAATAAAAAGGTAGTAAGATTCCATGGGTATTTTACTTTTAGATATTTTCAGAACAAATGTAACTTTCATAATAATAGAATGGTAGCTGTGTATGTTAATTTAATGTTAAGTTTTTATTTAATAGTTTGAACATGAAATAATGCTATGTTTCCGGGAGCAAGAGGATTGTAACTAATCAGTCGGCAGTCGACAGTCAACAGTCGGCAAAAAAGCAAAATGGTAACTGGGTTTAGAAATTTAACTGTATATAAAAATGCCTTTGTTCTTGCAATGGATATTTATCACGTTAGTAAGAAATTTCCTAAAGATGAACTTTACTTTTTGACCACTCAGATAAGAAAATCCTGAAAATTATAAATAACCCGGTCTTCAGATTGCCGACTGCCGACTGCCGACTGTGGATTGCCGACTTAAAAATGCAAAGTATAATGAGATTAGCCATTTTAGCATTCTAAACTTGTGACACTGAATAGTTATAGAGGTTTTTTTTATAGTGAACAATTGCTGCAGATTTTGGAAGTTAAGGGTGATAAATTACCTTTGGTTCAATTTTGAAAATTTTAAAGTTTTATGCATAAATTATTATTAATTCCAATCATTATTCTGGTTACGGTTTCTTTTAGCTGCAACAAGAAAGCTCAAATTGAACGGGGTGTAATGGCAGATCATGGTATGGTGGTATCTGCTCACCCTGAAGCATCGGCGATTGGGAAACAGATTTTAATGAAAGGTGGTAATGCTGTTGATGCTGCTGTTTCTGTGCAATTTGCACTGGCTGTTTCATATCCTGCAGCCGGTAATATTGGTGGTGGTGGTGGCTTTATGGTAGTGAGATTTGCAGACGGTAAATCGGTTTCTCTGGACTTCCGTGAGAAAGCACCACTTGCAGGTCATCATGATATGTATCTGGATGAGAAAGGGGATGTTGTCCCGGGTTTGAGTACCTACAGCCACCTGGCCTCGGGTGTACCTGGAACTGTTGATGGAATGATAAAAATGCATGATAAATATGGAGTGCTCTCTTTTAAGGAAGTTATACAACCTGCAATTAACCTTGCTGCCAAAGGATTTCCGATTACTGCAAACCAGGCAAAAAGCTTTAATGGTCTGAAGAAACAATTTCTTGAATATAACAATCATCAACCGGCTTTTGTTAAAAATGAACCATGGGAAAAAGGAGATACCTTTATCCAGCCGGCGCTTGCTCGTACTCTTGAATTAATCAGAGATAACGGCAGAAAAGGGTTCTATGGTGGTGAAATTGCTAATAAAATTGTTGAAGAGATGAAACGAGGAGGAGGTCTTATTACTCATAATGATCTCGAAATGTATAATTCAATATGGCGTAAACCGGTTATTAGTGATTTTATGAACTATAAAATTATTTCAATGGGAACACCCTCAAGCGGAGGTATTGCATTAATACAACTGCTCGGATCTGTGGAAAATTATCCTTTATCCGAATGGGGGTGGGGTTCATCTGAATATATACATTTACTAACTGAAGCAGAAAGATGGGTTTATGCTGACAGAGCTAAATTTCTTGGCGATGCTGACTTTTATAACGTGCCTCTTTCGGGACTCATTGATAAATCTTATATCAATAAACAAATGAGCCTTGTTTTACCAGGTAAAGCCAGGACATCATCAGAAGTAAACCATGGAATTCCTGCCGGATACGAGAGTGAAGAAACTACCCATTTTTCAGTTGTTGATGAAATGGGTAATGCAGTGGCTGCAACAACTACACTTAACCGGGGATATGGTTCAAAAATTATTGTAAAAGGAGCCGGATTTCTGTTAAACAATGAGATGGATGATTTCAGTTCCAAACCGGGTGTGCCGAATTCTTATGGTCTCACCGGTGGTGAAGCAAATTCTATTCAACCCGGGAAACGAATGTTAAGTTCCATGACTCCCTCGATCATTGAAAAAGAAGGTGAATTATTTATGGTTGTTGGTTCACCCGGTGGTTCGACAATTATTACAAGTGTCTTTCAAACAATTCTGAATATAACTATATTTAATATGGGAATGCAGGAGGCTGTTTGTGCAAAAAGGTTTCATCATCAATGGTTTCCTGATCAAATTTATTATGAAAAAGAAGCCCTGGATAGTCTTGTTGCAGATAAACTGAAGAATATAGGTCATAATCTAAAACTTAGAGGTCCGATTGGCCGCGTTGATGCTATTCTTGTTCTTCCCGACGGAACACTTGAAGGAGGAGCCGATCCAAGAGGCGACGATACCACTGTTGGGTATTAAGAAGAAGAAGTTATAAGTGAGCTAAAGTTAAAAGTGACTAAAGTTATGAAGAAGCTTTAACTTTAGTCACTTTAGTCACTGAATAGTTACAATGATTTTAGTATAACTTTTATTTGTTAAATGAATAAAAACTTGAGATTAAAACAACATTTCCCATCAAATTTGCGTATATTATCATAAACTGTATTATAGAAAATTGCTGAAATTTTTTTTTATAATTTTATTTTAATACATTTATAATTAAATTTGAGCGGGACTCGTTTGAGTTGAGGGGCAGAAGGATGAATATTCTTAAGTTTTATAAAAAACGAACAATTTTAACTTCCAAAAAATGAAAAAGTCTTTTATCCTAATCATTATAATCCTTATTGTGATCCTGTTTTTCCCGGTGTTGAATATTGTGAAGTGGGGAGTGCAACCAAAACGACCTCTTGATGTGCTTATTTTGGATAAAACAGTACCATCTTTTGACAGGTATAATCACAAATCATTTCACTGGATTCTTACTCATAATAAGTATGTTAAAGGAAATAACAGGTTGTATTCTTATAGGAAAGACTACTTTGGTTTTGTTCCATTACGTCCTTTAAGGGAGAAAAAATGGGATACTCGAAGAATCCGGCTTGCTGAAATAATTGAACTAGCCGATTCATTAGATGCTCTTTACTATGCAGATACATATGGGGTGTATTTTAATGACTGGTATCATGGAATTAATCGCAGTAACCGTTCCAGACTGATTTATGGAGGATTAAACAATAGTGATTATCTTTTGCTGAAGGAAATGAAAGACAGGGATAAATTGGTAATAGCTGAATATAATATCCTTTCTTATCCAACTGCTCCGCTTGAAAGAAACAAAACGGAAAATATTTTTGATATTCACTGGACTGGCTGGTCAGGAAAATATTATAAGGATCTTAATCCCGTAACAAATCCTGATATTCCTAAATGGATTATAAAACTTTACGAGAAACAATATCTTGAAACCTGGACCTTCACAAATTCAGGAATTATCCTGATCAAAAATGATAATAAAGTCGTAGTGCTTGAGAATGAAACACATCTTGATTTTGATGTGCCATTTATTTATTCAGATAAAACAGTGCAGGAAGCTTACGATTTACCTTATAAGGTGAATTATCCATTTTGGTTCAATATTATCGAGTCAGGCGAAAATATTGTTCTTTCTGAGTTTAAGATTCATGCAAATTATGTTGGAGATTCACTATTGGAAGCTAACCTGATTCCTGAAGTCTTCCCCGCAGTGATCATGCAACCGGAAAAGAAACATTATTTTTATTTCTCAGGCGATTTTGCTAATAATATTGTTAACTATTCCACTGCCTATTTCAATGATATCGAAAAGGTTGATAAATATCTTTACAATAATGAACTCTCAGATAAAAGGAAGTTTTATTGGAAATATTACAAGCCTCTGGTTACCAATATTCTTGATAATTATTACCTCGAATTGAAAGAAGAATAAAAATATTTATGATACATTGTAACCTATCCTTACCGGGATAGGTTTTTTTTTCATTTTTTCTTAATAAATGAGAATTATCAGCAAATTTATTCTCCATTTGATGGGATGGCAATTGTTTGGACAAAAACCTGATCTGGAAAAGTATATTATTGTCGTCGCACCTCATACAAGCAATTGGGATTTTTTCATAGGCGGGTTATACTTGAATACAAAGGGGATCAGGTCAAAAATCCTTATTAAAAAGGAAGCTTTTTTCTTTCCGCTTGGTTGGATATTTAAAATGATTGGAGGGATCCCTGTTGACCGTTATAAAAGAAATTATGTTTCAGAACAAATGGTAGATTTGTTCAGTCGATCGGAAAAAATGATTCTTATTATAACTCCGGAAGGAACACGAAAAAAAGTCAGTAATTGGAAAAAGGGTTTTCACCGTATTGCAAAACAAGCAAATATTCCTGTAATCCTGGCGTTTATTGATTACGGCAGAAAAACCGTAGGAATTGACAAAGCTTTTGAGTTAACTGATGATATTGATGCCGATATGATAAGATTGAAGAATTATTATAAAAACATAATACCAAAATACCCCGGTAAATTCTCAGAAAGTACAGATAACTCGTAACACTTCTTCACTTCATACTTCGATGTTCGTTAACTTAGCGAAGCGATCTCACGAACGTAATAGAAATTCATTTATTTTGTGAGTAATCGATATTCATTATTCTCTTCTTCTCCACATCACCTTATTCCTCTTTTTTCTTCACTTTTGCCTTCTGCCTTCTGCCTTTTGCCTTTTCTCCTCATCACCTCATCACCACATCACCTCATCACCTCATTACCACCTTCCCTTATTCCTCTTCTTTCTTCACTTTTGCCTTCTGCCTTTTCTCTTCATCACTTCACTGTATTACAATTCTTTTCCTCTTCTCATCTTCTCCTCTTCTCTTCTTCGCCCTCTCGTTCCCTCGTTCCCTCGTCCTCTCGCTCCCTCGTCCTCTCGTTCCCTCGTTCCCTCGTCCTCTCGTTCCCTCGCTCCCTCGTCCTCTCGCTCCCTCGCTCAGTCGCCTCGTCGCTCTTCATTCTTCCCTCAAGGCATCATACAACACTTCCACAGGATGGTAAGCTGTTCGTTTTGTTCCGTCTTTTATCTGGTGCCGGCAGCTTGTCCCCGGTGCGGCAATCAATGTTTTTTCAGCAGTTTCCCTGATAGCAGGAAATAATATCAGTTCTCCGACTTTCATGCTTAAATCGTAGTGCTCTTTTTCATATCCGAATGAACCCGCCATGCCACAACAACCTGATGGGATCTCTTCAACAGTATAATTTACAGGTAAAGACAATAATTTTATTGTAGCTTCAGTTGAAGCAATTGATTTTTGCTGGCAATGACCATGCAGCTTTATGTGCTGTTTGCTATCTGTAAAAGTTTCAGATTTTATATGTCCCTTTTCCATTTCCCTTATCAGGAATTCATCAATCATAAAGGTGTTGTTGGCAATTTGTCTGGCTGTTTGCTTGTTTTTTCCGCGCAGCAAATCAGGATACTCGTCACGAAAACTCAGAATCGCTGAAGGCTCAATTCCTATCAAAGGTTTTTCTTTTGATATTAACGGGCCAAAAATTTTGATATTTTTCTCAGCAAGACAACGGGCTTTACGTATTAAACCTTTAGAAATATAAGCCCTTCCGCTTTCGGCATGTAATTGTGTTTCAGTCCTATACCCTAATTTTATTAGTAATTTGATTGCTTTTATCCCGATAAGGGTATCATTGTAGTTGGTAAATTCATCAATGAACAGGTAAACAGTTCCGTTTTTTGGATTTTCAGGGTTAAGTTTATGAAGGTTTTGCCGCACCCATTTTCTAAGTGTTATAGTGTTTATTGCAGGTATAGATCGCTTAACAGCAAATTTCAGGATCTTTTTAATCGGAAATGATAAAACCTTACTTTTTGCAAAAAGGTTAAATAAAGCAGGGAAAAAAGCTCCTATACGGTTGATTTTTGAAATGTTGGCAATAACTCTTGTTCTAAGGCGAATACCATGGTCATCGTAGTAATGTTGCAGAAATTCTGCTTTCATTTTCGATATGTCAACACTTGACGGGCACTCCGATTTACACCCTTTACAGGAAAGGCACAAATCAAGAATTTCGTATAGTTCTTTGTGATCAAATGGTTTTTCCTGCTCTGGTAAACTAAGTAATTCCCGTAACAGATTAGCTCGTCCCCTGGTAGACGCATGCTCGTCACGAGTTGCCATGTAACTTGGACACATTGTTCCACCTGATTTTTCTGTTTTTCTGCAATCGCCTGAACCATTGCATTTCTCAGCTGCTCTGACAATTCCGCCTGTATCCGAAAAGTCAAATATGGTTTTTATATCAGGTGTAACCTGACCAGGAATATAACGCAGACTGGTATTCATTCGTGGGGTGTCTGTTATCTTTCCGGGATTGAAGATATTTAGAGGATCCCAGCTCTTTTTCAACTCTTTAAACAATTCATAATTCCGGTCACCCAGGATTATTGGTATAAATTCTCCGCGAAGCCGTCCATCACCATGTTCCCCGCTCATTGATCCGTGATACTTTTTTACAAGTCTCGCTACTTCGAATCCCAGTGTCCTGTAAAGTTCCACATCATTAGGGTCTTTTAGATTCAGTATGGGACGCAAATGCAGTTCGCCTGATCCTATATGGGCATAGTAAACACATTCTTTCTTGTGCTTATCCAAAATACCCTTAAGCTCATCCATGTAATCAGGTAACATATTTACATTTACAGCTGTATCTTCAATTAGTGAGACTGGTTTTGCATCTCCTTTCATGTTTGATAAAATTCCAAGTCCTGCTTTCCTGAGATCCCAGACTTTATCAACATCAGGTGGAAAAATAAGAGAGAAATGATAACCATAACCCTCTTTTTGCATGTCTGCTTCAAGATCCTTTGCAATTTGTTCTATTTCATCACGAGTTTCACGGGCAAATTCTATCATAAGAATAGCAGCGGGTTTCCCTTTAATAAAAAACCGGTTTCTTTGTTGTTCTATATTACTTTTTGTTAATTCCAGTATAATTTTGTCCATCATCTCCACCGCTCCTGGTTTATGCTTCAGGGCAATCAGGTTTGCCCTGAAAGTTTCTTCAATGGTTTTAAAATGAACGCAAACCAATCCTGTTTCTGCAGGAGGGAGATCAACCAGGTTTAATTTGATCTCGGTTGTAAAAGCCAGTGTCCCTTCCGATCCGGCAAGTAACCTGGAAAAGTTAAAAGGTCTTTTTTCACCTGGAGTAAATACATCTGATTTCAACAAAAGATCAAGTGCATAACCAGTATTTCTTCGTGGAATAACAGGATCCGGATAATCATCCCGGATAGATTTCTTGTTTGTTTCGTCTGTAAGCATTTTGCGGATAGACCTGTAAATTTCGCTTTCAAGCGTTTCTCCCATGCACTTAATTTCAAATTCTCTGGTAGTAAGATCATTGAATCTGGCTTCTGAACCATCGCTTAAAATGGTGCAAACTTCAAGTGTATGATCTCTTGTGCTACCATAAAGTATGGAATGTGCCCCGCACGCATTGTTACCTAACATTCCACCTGTCATACAGCGGTTCGAAGTTGAAGTTTCCGGACCAAAAAACAACCTGATTGGTTCAAGGTATTGGTTGAGTTCATCCAATATAACGCCTGGCTCTACACGTACCCATTTTTCTAAAGTGTTGACTTCAATAATTCTGTTCAAATAACGTGAAACATCTACTATAAGTCCCTCTGATACTACCTGACCGGCAAGAGAGGTTCCTGCAGTTCTTGGTGTTATTGGTATTTTATTTTCACGTGACCAAATAATTATTTTGCGAATGTCAGTTTTGTGCTTTGGCAAAGCTATAGCAACCGGTTTTTGACGGTAAGACGAGGCATCAGTAGCATATAACAAACGACTAACTTCATCGTAAAGCAGATCTCCATCCAGTGATCCGGCAAGGGTTTTAAGCTGGCTGGTCAAAATAGCAGGGTCCATATAGTAAAATTTTCGGCTAAAATAACAAATCAATTACTGAGGATAAAATTAAAATTAGCAGAATAATTATTATTTTGTGTCATGTCAAATGCTAAAAGCTATATGCTTGCCACGTGAAATGCGACGTCTGCCCTGTGAAATTTGAGGTACGAAAATATTTCACCAGGTAAGGAGCATATTTCACTGTGGTTAAAAGTTATAGGTTATAAGTTAAATGTTAAGAATATCCCGGATCATTGCGAACGAAGTAAAGCAATCTCTCCTGACTTTTCGTAAAGTTATGACAATCCATTTATT
>DAOVLD010000281.1 GCA_030631445.1 Bacteroidota bacterium | reverse complement strand
CAATCCAAAATCAACTATAAGCGGAAGCGAACCGGTTCGTAAGAAAACCAAACACTGGTACCTGCCATTAGATAAATATGAGCCGTTCCTGAAAAAATGGATCCTGGAGGACCACAAAAACTGGAAAACCAACGTTTACGGACAATGTAAATCATGGCTCAACACCGGATTGCAGCCCAGAGCTGTCAGTCGCGACCTGGACTGGGGTGTTCCTCTCCCAATTGATAATTCTGAAGGAAAAGTAATGTATGTCTGGTTCGATGCCCCGATAGGATATATCTCTGCTACCAGAGAACTGACAGATGACTGGGAAAAATACTGGAAAGATCCTGACACTAAAATGGTGCATTTTATCGGTAAGGATAATATTGTTTTTCATTGCATTTTCTTTCCGTCAATGCTCAAGGCTGAAGGGAGTTATATTCTTCCTGATAATGTACCTGCAAATGAATTTCTTAACCTTGAAGGAGATAAGATCTCGACCTCAAGAAACTGGGCTGTCTGGCTTCATGAATACCTGGAAGAGTTCAGCGGAAAACAGGATGTACTGCGGTATGTATTAACTGCCAATGCTCCCGAAACAAAAGATAACGACTTTACATGGAAAGATTTCCAGTCGCGTAACAACAACGAACTAGTAGCAGTGCTGGGGAACTTTGTTAATCGTACACTTATCCTAACCCGGAAATATTTTGACGGGGAAGTGCCGGAATTATCAGAATTAACTGACTTTGATAAAGAAACCTCAGACAAAATATTAAAACTGAAGAACAGGGTTGAAAACAGTCTGGAGAATTACCGTTTCCGTGAAGCTCAAAAGTTTGCTATGGATATGGCAAGACTGGGTAATAAATATCTGGCAGATACAGAACCATGGAAAGTTATTAAGACAGACAAACCAAGGGTTGGAACAATAATGAATATTTCGTTGCAAATAACCGCAAATCTGTCTCTTATCCTGGAACCTTTCCTTCCATTCACGGTAGAAAAAATAAAAAAATTCCTGAATTTTTCAGGAGGGAGCTGGGAAATGATCGGACAAAAAGATCTGCTTTCTCCAGGACATAAAATAAATAAATCCTCTCTTTTATTTGAGAAAATTGAAGATGAAATAATTGAAAAACAGGTAAATAAATTGGCCCAAACACAGAAAATATTTGAAAATACAACCAGGATTATGGAACAAAAAGATACTATATCATTTGAAGATTTCACAAAAGTTGATATCAGGACAGCAACCATTCTTGAAGCTGAAAAAGTTCCTAAAACCGGAAAATTACTCAAACTAAAAATTAATACCGGGGTGGATGAGCGAACCCTTGTTGCGGGTATTGCAGAACATTTTAATCCTGCTGAAATTATTGGAAAGCAAATATCAATAGTGCTTAATCTGCAACCACGTAAGATAAGAGGAATAGAATCTTATGGGATGATCCTGATGGCTGAGACACCTGAAGGAAAATTAACGTTTGTTTCCCCCACCGAAAAAATACCCGATGGCTGTACTGTTAAGTAGAAAGTCTAAAGTTGAAAGGGAAGAGAGAAGAGTGGGAATCGAGAACTATAAGTCATGTATCCTCCTGCATCTTGTATCCTGCATCCTGTATCCTGTATCCTGATTAGTTCCTAATAATCAAATATTGCTTTGAAAATTACTTTGCGAAGCTTTGTTCTTCTTAATATTTTGTCACCCATACCTGTTCAAATCCTTGCTTTTTTCTCATTTCTCTCATCTCTTTTATTGCAAGGTCGATAGAAGAATATCCTTTCATACCAACACGGTAAAAATCGTTATTGGCTTTGAAAACAATCGGATCGAACCCTTGTCCTGCAAGTTGTTTTTTCATGCCGAGTGCATTGTTTTCACTTAAAAAACTGCCGGCAATGATGTAGTAATGCAGTTCGGTGACAGGTTTTTCGGGCTGACTGACTGGTGCCTGTTGAGTAATAGTTTCTTCAATAGTTACAGGCTTCTCTATATCAGTTTTTTCAATTTTTGGTTTTTCGCTAACAGCACTTTCTGTTTTGGGTTGGGCTTGTTTAGTTTTGGAAAAAGGATTGAGTGAAGAAATGTCAGCATTAAAATCCAGCATATTTGTTTTTAACGGAATAAGTACCAGGGCAACAGCTATAGGTATAGCAATTGCAAGGCGCCTGAGTGTACGTCTTCTTGAAAGGGAAGCAGGAGATCTTTCCTCAAACTTTTTCTGAATACGTTTAGTTACATCATATTCTTCAAGCGGATCGAAATTAAAATGATCCAATCCATATGAATCAAGCAGAAAATTAATTGTATTTGAAGGTTCGAACTGAATATTTTTCTCTTTATCCATTTGCAGGGTGCCAACATCTTCAATAATCACTTTCTTTCCCTTATTGAGTTTAATGTTCAAATTCTTCACAAATGAATCAACAAGCCTTTTGGCATCAACAAACCCAATATTTTTCGCCCTGGATACATAACCAATCAACAAACCATCATTATGTTTCAGGTCACGGTTAAAACTTACCTCCTTGTAAGGTGGTGAGAACGAATTCTGTGTCTGGTTAATCTTTGCCGATTGTATATTGGCAACAAACCCGCCAAAATCAGGAATAATAACACAGTCGTGCTGAAACAGAAGTTCTTTTATATAATTTTCCAAAATGAAAGTTTATTTATTATTTCAAAAACAAAGATAAATAAAATTTAATCCAGTCAATAATTTT
>DAOVLD010000023.1 GCA_030631445.1 Bacteroidota bacterium | reverse complement strand
GTGTGCTTTAAATTGTGAAAACTAAGAATTTCCGGCAGTTCATTTTCCATCTTCGAAAGCATATTTTCTTCAACATCTAAAAGTCTCAGGAGTTGAAGCCGGATCCTGAATTTTTCATTTGGCAATCCTTTCATGTCAATTAACAACTCAGGACGAATACCATTTACAAAATACATATCAATTTCCCCTTTGTATTTCACGGGCATTTTACCCCTGTATTCACAAATGAAAAATTCTTTTACAAATTCATATGTTGAACCTGAAATATTTACTTTCCCTGCTTCTCCTGAAGATTCCATTCGGCTTGCTGTATTTACTGTATCACCCCAGATATCATAAGACAATTTTTTTTGACCAACAACCCCTGCAATTATCGGCCCTGTATGTATTCCAATCCTGATATCCCAGAAATTCTGTCCCCTGCTTTCAGCTTCCTTTTTTAACTTCCTCATATATTCCTGCATCTCAATAGCAGCCAACACAACTTCAATAGGGTTTGTCCTGTTCTTATCAGGTATTCCTCCCGCACACATATAGGCATCCCCAATAGTTTTTATTTTCTCAATATTGAATTTCTCTGCAACTGAATCAAAATGAAAGAAGAAAGTATCAAGTTCATCAATAAGCTTCTCAGGATTCATCTCTTCGGCAATCTTTGTAAATCCTTGAATATCCGAAAACAGGACGGTAGCCATTTTGTATTTCTTCTTTGCAACTTTTCCTTTTGATTTCAACTCATCTGCAGTATCTTTGGGTAAAACATTTGTAAGCAAATTTTCAATTTTATCCATCTCTTTCACCATTTCCTCTGTTCGCTCATTAATAATTCTCTCAAGCTTATACCGCTCTTTTGCAAATTGGTAAGTTCTGGCCCTAATTATCGCCCACAGGATTAATGCCACAAAAATTACATAAATAAAATGTGCTATCTTCGATCTGTAAACAGGAGGCAAAATCTTGAAACTCAAAGAAAACGTTTCGCCTGTTTCTCCGGCAGCGTTTAAATACCTGGTATGAAATATATATTCTCCTTCATCCAGATAAGTATATTCCTTTATGTTATTTAATGTAAAATTGAGCCAGTCATCGTCAAATCCTTCAAGGAAATACTGGAAATTTAAAGTAGAATTTGAATTCTCAGGTAATTTAAACTCAAAGTATAATGAATTTAAGTAAAATGGAATAGGAGAAAGAGTATATTTTCCTGAATCAATATCAAAATTATCTGAAACCCAATTCCCGTTACTGAAACACACAGAATCATTCCCTAAAATAAGTTTATTAAATAAAGGAACCGGTATCTCTTGTTGCTCAGGTGCTTGTGCTGATAAACAAACCGGTACTAATAAACCGGAAAGAAAGAAAATTATTAAATAATTATGCTTTTTTCTTAGAAATTTCATATCTTGTATACCCATATTGGGTTTTTCAGCACTTCATAAATATAGCAAAAATTGTTAGTATAGAAATTAACCTAATTATTTGATATGGAAAAGCGACATACTATTTTAGTTCCACACGATTTTACCGAGGTTGCAGATTATGCACTTCAACATGCACTTTTAGTTGCAAAAAATACAGGTGACGATATTGCAATTGTTCATATTATCGATAATGATTCGCAATATGATCCGGCATTTGAAAAATGTAATGAAATTGCCGAGAATACTTTTACAAAACATTTTCTCAAGCCAAAAGTAGTAGTAAAAACGGGCAGTATTTTTACTGCTATTGGTGAAGCAGCAAAGGATACCAATGCCGACCTGGTTATTATGGGAACTCACGGCATAAAAGGTGTTCAGAAATTAACCGGAAGCTGGGCGCTTAAGGTTATTGTGCATTCAGAAGTTCCTTTTATTATTGTTCAGGGACCCCCGAAGTCGAAAAAATTTAAAAAGATCGTATTCCCCATTGACTTTAAAGTTGAAAATAAGGAAAAAAACCAGTGGGTAAATTACCTTGCAAAAAATTACCAGTCAAAATTCTTCCTGATAACACAGGATAGTAAGGACAAAGTTTTTAAGAGACGTATTAATTCAAATATGCTTTTTGCAAAAAAATATCTCACTTCAAGAAACGTAGAATTTGAAATACACACTGCGCCTGCAAAAACAAAATTCTGGAAAGGAACTATAAGCTATGCCAAAGAAATAAATGCTGACCTTATCCTGATTATGACAACCCGGGATATTGGTATTGCTGATTATGCCTTTGGGGCAAATGAACAAAATATTCTTGCTAATCCGGAAGGGATTCCCGTAATGTGCATAAATCCGAGTGCCAGTCTTCGTAAAGGAGGCGGATTTTCTGCTATGGGAGGGTAAATGTAAAGAAAGGCAGAAGGCAGAAGGCAGAAGCCTGCCACATGAAATGCGACGCCTGCCGTGCCTGCCCCGCAGGGAAGAATGACCGTGTCGGGGTGAAATTTGAGGCACGAAAATATTTCACCAGGGAAGGAGCATATTTCACTGTGGGCAAAAAGCAGAAGGCAAAAGACAGATGGTAGATGTTCATCCTGTGAACTTTTTACATTGTACTTTTGTCTTTTTATTTTTTACTTCTATATATGAAAGAATTGATCTTTGCTACAAACAATCCTGACAAACTAAGGGAAATTCAAGACCTGTTGGGAGACAATTTTAAACTTTATAGTCTGAAGGATTTGGATTTCTCAGAAGATATTCCTGAAACAGGTGATACTCTTGAGATAAATGCTTCCCGGAAAGCAAACTTTATTTACAGAATATTTAACAGGGATGTTTTCGCTGATGACACCGGACTGGAAATTGATGCTTTAAAAGGCAAACCCGGAGTTCACTCAGCGAGATATGCCGGTCCGGAAAAAAATTCTGTTGCTAATATTATGCGGGTTATTAATGAACTTAAGTATGCCAGGAACCGTACAGCAAGGTTTCGTACTATTATTACCTTGATAATTAATGATAAAGAATACTCTTTTGAAGGAATAGTTGAAGGCATGATATTAAAATCATTACGTGGACAAGAGGGATTCGGATATGATCCGGTATTCCAACCTTCAGGGTATACACAAACCTTTGCTGAAATGGAACTTAAACAAAAAAATTTAATTTCACACAGAGCTATCGCGTTCAAAAAACTTGTTGGGTTTTTAAAAAAAGGTAATTATTAATCGGCAGTTCCGATACAATAAAACAGTTCTTTCCCTGTTTTTTATCAATAAAGACCTTTTTTCTGGTTGTTGTGAAAAAAATAATAATATCCTCAATCTTTCTGCTGCTCCCTTTATTATTTATTAAAGGTCAGATTGCAATTGGAGAGTGGAGAGACCATCTTCCCTACATGCATGCAAAAAAAGTTGCATTGTCTGAAGACAACGTTTTTTGTGCTACCAGACAATCTGTTTTTAAATACAATATATCCGGAAATAATCTTGAAAAATTATCCAGGGTAGAAGGGTTATCTGATATTGGGATCAGTTCTATTAATTTCTCGAAAGAATTAAACCTGCTTCTTATCGCGTATGAAAACTCAAATCTTGATATTGTTCAGGACAACAAGATTATTAATCTGTCAGATATTAAACGAAAACAAATTCCTGGTCTTAAGACTATTAACAATATTCTGTTTTCGGATGAATATGCATATTTATCCTGTAGTTTCGGAATTGTTGTGGTAAATATTGAAAAACATGAGATAAAAGACACTTATTATATTGGAAATGAAGGCGCCCGAATAAACGTTTTTGATATGGCTTTCGATGGGGTCTATTTATATGCTGCTACCGAACAGGGAGTTTTTCGTGCTCCATATAACGATCCAAATCTCTTTTTCTATGCAACATGGAAAAACATTGCCGAATCCAATAATGGTAATGTCTATAATCATATTGTCAGCTTCAGGAATAAGATTTTTGTAAATCAAACTAATGAAAACATCGCAACCGACTCAATTTTTATAATAACCGACACAACCAGGCAATTATTTAACTTCAAATCTGATTTTAAAAATTATTCTTTCCGGTCTGGTCAGGATTATTTTGTCATTTCAAGCGATAAGATTGTGAGGATATTTGATAAAGACTTAAATCCGGCTCGTGAAATTGACCACTACGGATATGGGGCCCCTTTTGCAATGGATGCTATTATTGATATGGATGGAATAATTTGGATAGCAGACCAAAACTCGGGTTTGGTTAAAAGCAGGGGACAAAATTATTTCGATGGAATTTTTCCAAATGGTCCGTATACGACAGGGGCTTTCGACCTGGCTGCAGATAACAGTACGGTTTGCGCCGTTGGCGGGGGTATTGATGCTTCCTGGAGCAGTATATATAGAAACGGGGAAATATTCATTTTTCAGAATGAACAATGGGAGAGTATCCTTAACTATTCTGTTCATGATGCAGTTAATGTCCTTATTGATCCGGCAAACAGCACCCGTTTATATGTCGGCACCTGGGGCAATGGAATTCTTGTTTATGAAAATGGTGAAATTGCAGAACATTTTTCTCCGTCAAATTCCAGCCTGGAGAGTATGATTCCGGGAGAGCCGTATGTCAGAATCGGCGGTATGGAATTTGATAAAAATCATAATCTTTGGGTAACAAATTCAGGTGTTAATAACCCTGTTTCTGTTAAAACAAACAATGGCAACTGGATTAGTCTTCCATACAGCAATCATATTAATTCACCTCTGCAGGGAAATATTCTCATAACAAAACATGAGCATAAATGGATTGTGCTTCCAAAAGGAAATGGACTGTTTGCTTTTGACGAAAAAGGAACTTTTGAAAACACAAATGATGATAACTGGCGTAAATTCTCAGTAAAAGATACTGAAGGAGAAAATTTTAATACTATTTTTTCAATTGCTGAAGATATTGATGGTAATATCTGGGTAGGCACTGACCATGGACCTCTGGTATATTATTCTCCCGAAAATGTCTTTTCTGAAAATTCCTTTGTAGCTCAACGAATAAAAATTCCCCGTAATGATGGCAGCGGTCTTGCAGATTATATGCTTGGAACAGAGGTTATAACAGCTATCGAGATTGATGGTGCTAACCGTAAATGGATAGGCACAGAAAATGCCGGTGTATTTCTGCTCTCCGAAGATGGCACAAAACAAATTTACAGTTTCAACAGCAATAACAGTCCCTTGCTTTCAAACCGTATTACTTCAATAGCTCTCGATCATAAAACCGGTGAAGTGTTTTTCGGAACGGATAAAGGAATAATCTCGTTCAGAAGTACTTCAACCTCAGGCAGGGATGATTTCAATGAAGTTTATGTTTTCCCAAATCCGGTACGTGAAAATTACAATGGGCCAATAACTATTTCAAAGCTTGTATCCAATGTTAATATAAAAATTACGGATATAGCAGGCAATCTGGTTTTTGAAACTACAGCTTTGGGAGGACAAGCAATTTGGGATGGGAAAAACTTAAATGGGTACAGAGTACAAACCGGTGTTTATCTTGTCTTTTGTTCAAATGAAGATGGTTCTAAGACTTATGTTACAAAACTTCTGTTTATTCATTGATAACTCATTTATTCGTAACTAATCAGTCTCGGCAGTTCACAGTCGGCAGTCGGCAATATAAAATAACGCATATTGCCAACTTAAGGTATGTGATAAAGTCAGTTTGGCTTGTCACATACTGTTTAAATATTTGACAACTGGTTAATCTTCTATTAAACTTGAGATTCTTTCAATTTGCTTCTGTTTATTTACTTCTCTCAGGTTTCTTGCTGTTTTGGTAAAATACTGATGCCCGGTAATAAATTTCACCTGCAATTTATTCCAGTCATTCAGTTTCCCAATTATATTTTGTTCTTTAAGTTCTTTGAATAAGGTGTTTGAAACCGGAATAAAGTCACTCCTTCCAAGGTAATCAAGGTCTGCATCACATATTATTGACTGAAGTGTATCCTTTGGTTCAGGTGGAAGTTTCGTAGACATAATAATGTCACATATTCTATCGATCTGCTCCTGGCTATAATTATATTTGGGGAGCATCTCACGGGCAATCAATGTACCATGATATTCATGATCAGTATATTGAACAACATGCCCAACATCATGAAAAAGTCCGGCTGTTTTCATCAATAGAATTTCCTCGTCAGTTATACCTTCGCCCCATCCGATTAATTCCACTTCAGTAACTACATCAACAGTATGTTTCACATTGTGATAATATAAATACTCCGGAAGTTCTTTTTCCAGTTTATCAAGGATTATTTCCTGAATATCTGTAAATTGTATAAGTCCAAATCTAATATTAAATGTTTTGTTTGGTAATAAACCTTTTCCGTCAACTGAAAGCTCCGGTATAATTCCTTTCACAATATACATTTCCAGGTCACCTTTGTATTTAACAGGTAATTTTCCATAATACTCACAAATAAAAAATTCTTTTACAAGCTCATATGTCATCACCGATATTATTATCTCCCCAACTTCAACAACTGATTCAATCCGGCTTGCAGTATTTACCGTATCACCTTTTATATCATATGTAATTTTCTTTTTCCCTCCTGATTGTGCTGTAACAGGACCTGTATGGATCCCCAGTTTCAGTCCCCAGAATTTGCCGGATTTACCCTTCCCGTTTTTACCAAAGGCCTTAACAAAACTTTGCATTTCCAGAGCAGCCATAACAACATCAACAGGGTTGGTGATATTCTTCACAGGTATTCCACCGGCACTCATATATGTATCACCGATGGTTTTTATTTTTTCAATGTTATATTTTTTAACAATGGAATTGAAGGCAAAAATTATTTCATCAAGTTCATCCATCAGTGCTTCAGAATCGACCTTGTCAGAGATTTTCGAGAACCCATGAATATCAGCAAACAAAACCGTAGCCATCTCGAATTTAAGAGATCCGGGTTTTTGTTCTGCAGATAATTCTTTATCAAGTTTGTCCGGTGATACCTTTTCCAGGATAGCTTTTGCATTTTCATTTTCCCGAATAAGTTTTTCGTTTTTCCTTTGCAGTTTCTTTAAAAGTTCTTCCAGCTCCTGGTTCTGTTTGGCAAGTTTTGCTATTCTTTTAACTAATTCTCTTTCTTTGCTATTATCCATCAGATTTTTTTTAGTTGCACATAAAAATACATATTTTTTTTATATGTTGCCATTGATATATATAAAAGCCAATTAATGCTTCAAAAAACACGGGGGATTGTTCTCCATCGTATAAAATATTCTGATTCCAGCGTGATAGTATATATTTATACTGAAAAATCAGGTCGTCAGGCTTTCCTGGTCAGGGGAGCAAGAAGGAAAAAATCACAGGTCAAAATAAATCTTTTCCAACCTCTTTATGCTCTTGATCTTGAGATTTCTTTTAACCCCAAAAGAGAACTTCAAAGCATTAAAGAATATAATAATATTATACCTTTTGTTTCCATTCCAAATAATATTCAAAAAAGCACTATAGCTCTTTTCCTTGGTGAAATGCTTTACCGGTTTTTACTTGAAGAAGAAGCCAATAAACCCCTGTTTGAATATCTCCTTAACTCAATCCGTTACCTTGATATAGCAAAAAAAAGTATTTCAAACTTTCATTTATTGTTCCTAATCCAACTCACTAAATATCTTGGCTTTAACCCCAATGATAATTTTTCAGAACAAACACCTGTTTTGGATCTTAAAAACGGAGTATTTGTACATGCAATTCCAAATCACACATATTACCTTAATCTTAAGGAAAGCAGATTGTTTAATAATTTACAAAACGCAAGTTTTGAGAAAATAAATTTACTGAAACTTAGTTCTGCTTCCAGAACAAACCTGCTTGCCAGAATAATAGAATTTTATAAACTCCATCAATCTTTTTCGGGAGAGATCAGATCTTTTCAAATAATGAAAGAAGTTTTTCATCAAGAATAATCACTAACTTTGGAGAAAAAAGAATGGAATGATGGAATACTGGAATAATGGAAAAATGGGATGCTATCTTCCCCAATATTCCAACATTCCAACATTCCAGTATTCCAATTTTACCCTGTGTTATCGTGAAGAACAAAATTTATTACCTTAAAAGAAGTTTAATAGTTATAAAATGCCTTTTATTAATTCCATAGTATCCTGGTTAAACACCAAAAGGCTTCATCAAATAGAGCTTTTTAAGAAATATCCGTGTGAGGTCCAGGAAGATATGCTGTTTAAGATTCTTAAATCGGCTTCTGATACGGAATGGGGAAAGAAATATGATTACAAATCAATAAACACAATTGACCTGTTTCAGGAACGGTTACCTTTGCTATCATATGAAAAAATCATGCCTTTTGTAAACAGGCTCCGTAAAGGTGAAAAAGATCTATTCTGGCCTGGTGAAATAAAATGGTTTGCTAAATCTTCAGGTACAACAAGTGACAGGAGTAAATTCATTCCGGTTAGTAAAGATGCTCTTGAGGAATGTCATTTTAGAGGAGGAAAAGATATTCTGGCTATTTACACGGCAAATTTTCCTGAAACAAAAATCTTTACAGGTAAAGGATTGACCCTGGGGGGTAGTCACCGGATCAATAATTACAGTAACCAATCTTATTATGGTGATTTATCTGCTATCCTAATAGAAAATCTTCCTTTCTGGGCTAATTTCCTGAGAACCCCACACCAGAAAATTGCTTTGTTGGATGAATGGGAAGAAAAACTTGAGAAAATTACAGAGGTTACTGTTAATGAAAATGTCACAAGCCTGGCCGGGGTTCCTTCCTGGAATCTGGTTATGATTAAATATATTTTGAAGCACACCGGGAAAAATAATCTGCTGGAGATATGGCCAAATCTCGAGCTTTTCACACATGGTGGAGTAAGTTTCACACCTTATCGGAAGCAGTTTAAAAAACTGATCCCTACAGAAAAAATGAATTATATGGAAACATACAATGCATCTGAAGGTTTTTTCGGAATACAGGATGATCCCTCATTTGATGACATGCTCCTGATGCTTGATTATGGTATTTTTTATGAATTTATTCCAATGAAAGAATTCAATAAGCCAAATCCAAAAATTCATACAGTTGGTAACGTGGAAATGAATAAGAATTATGCTATCATAATATCAACTAATGGAGGTTTATGGAGATATGTAATAGGAGATACTATTGTTTTTACTTCACTATATCCACATAAGTTTAAAATCTCAGGACGTACAGTGCACTTTATTAACGTTTTCGGTGAAGAACTGATAATTGATAATGCCTTAAAGGCTCTTGAAATTGCCTGTAACAAAACAAAAACCCAGATCAGCGAATTTACAGCAGCTCCGGTTTTTATGGATATCGATAAGAAAGGTAAGCACGAATGGTTAATTGAATTTGAAACTGAGCCGGAAAATCTTGACTATTTTACAACAGTATTAGATAACGCACTTATATCATTAAATTCTGACTATGAGGCAAAACGTTATAAAAATATAACACTTGATAAACTTATTATAAGAAAATTGAAGCCGGGTGTATTTTATAATTGGTTTAACAACAAAAAGAAACTGGGGGGACAAAACAAAGTTCCCCGTCTGTCAAATGACAGAAAATATATTGAGGAGTTATTGATAATTAACGAACATTTAAGAAAATAATAACTCATCAGTCGGCCCGTCCGACCGGAGTCATCCTGGCGGGCAGTCAACAGTCGGCAGTCGGCAAGCCTTTGGCGGTCGCTGGATTGCAAGGCTCACAATCTCGTGAATACAATAACTAATTAACAATATGTAAATAATTATTGCATTTTTAAATTACTTTCCCATATGATTTTCTCATAATATTTTATACTTTTAACCGTCGTCTAAACAGAGTCCATCTTTAAAGTCCGATAGTTAAAATAAATATTGAAAATCACAAATGACAAACACCAAATACCAAATAATAAACAATTTCCTAAATTCAAATTACCAAAACAATTACAGAACTAATTTTGATATTTAGATATTTGAATTTGTAATTTATTTGTATTTTGTAATTTTTAATTTGTAATTTTTAATTTACTACCTGGCTGTTTAATTTAAAACTTGCTTGATTTTATAGACAGTTATTAACTTATTAAAAATTTAAATAATATGCATATCGCTGTTGCTGGAAATATCGGTTCGGGAAAAACCACAATCGCAGGATTACTTGCCAAACATTTTGGTTGGAAACCTCACTACGAAGATGTAGAAGAAAACCCATATCTAAATGATTTTTACGAAGATATGCAGCGATGGTCATTCAATCTTCAGATATATTTTCTTAATAGCAGGTTTAATCAAATACTTGAAATTCGCAAATCAGGAAAGACAATTATTCAGGATCGCACTATTTATGAAGATGCTTATATTTTTGCTCCGAACCTTCATGCAATGGGTTTATTGTCCACAAGGGATTTTGATAATTATTCTACATTATTTAACCTTATGAGTTCAATGATTCAGCCACCCGACCTGCTTTTATACCTCAGGGCATCTGTGCCAACATTGGTGAGCCAGATACAGAAAAGAGGGCGGAAATATGAAACTTCAATACGTATCGATTACCTTAAACGGTTGAATGAAAGGTATGAGGCATGGATTGATACATATAACCTCGGGAAATTATTAATAGTTGAAGCTGATGATTACGATTTCCCGAATAATACAGGGCATTTACGTGAAATTATTGATAAGATCAACGCTGAAATTCATGGTTTATTTAAATAATATGCCCTGATTTTATCAATTTCCTGATTTCATTCCACATAGATTTATCCGGTTTCGGCCCGATAATCTCAATAACTCTCCCGGAAAGTAATGCGCCAATTTCACCGGAACGCTTTAGGGTCATTCCGTTTATTAGCCCATATAAAAACCCTGATGCATATAAATCACCTGCACCGGTAGTATCAATACAATCCACCTTTACAACACCAACTTCAGTAAATTCATTCCCTCTTTTAATAAGGGATCCGTTCTTTCCCAGTTTAACAACTGCAATTTCCACATCTTTTGCAATATCTAATATTGCTTCCCCGGGATTTTTCCCGGTAAAAATTTTTGCTTCCTCCTCGTTTGCAAATAATATATCCACGTTGTTTTTTACAAGCTCCCTGAGCATATCAAGATTATCCTCTACCACATTATAGCTGGCCAGATCAAGCGATACTTTTAAACCAAGCTTCTTTGCCAGAATAACCGCTCTTCTTATCAAATCTTTGTTCTGTACAAGATATCCTTCGATATGAAGATAGTTATAACCCCTGAAAATCTCCTCATCAATATTATCTGCAGATAATTCCACAGCCGCACCCAGGAATGTTGCAAAAGTGCGTTCCGAATCTTTTGACACCAGTGCAATTGCTCTTCCCGACTCTGTGTTGCTGTATATAAGCTTTGGTTCAATGTTATTATTCCTAATATCCTGCTCAAACAGTTCTCCCCAATGATCTTTGCCTATTGTACCAAGAAATCCGGTACCAACCCCCAATGCTGCCAATCCGTGAATTGTATTCGCAGCCGATCCACCTGAAGCAATTGTCTTTTCAAGATCCTCTGTCCCTGCCAATATTCTTTCTGACTTCAACCTGTCTACCAGTTGCATACTCCCTTTAGGAAGATCATAGGTTGCTAACACATTATCATTTTCCAGTTTTATTAAAATATCTACAAGGGCATTGCCCATACCAAGTACTTTCTTCATATATAAACCCTTTTTATAAAATTTTCATTGCACCACAATAGATTATTGCTTGTTTTTTGCAAATATAATTGTATAATTTAAGAAAAGCACTTATTTTTGCCACGCGAAAAAATTGGTCAATGGATTGGTTTTCAAAAAACCATTAATTAAGCATTGAAAGAATTGGCTTGCAAAATATTCCTCAGTAGCTCAGTTGGTTAGAGCATCTGACTGTTAATCAGAGGGTCGTTGGTTCGAGTCCAACCTGGGGAGCAAAATAAACCAGTCGGCAATCCACACTTCTTCATTTACTTTAAACTTTAGGCCACTTTAAACTTCTTCCTCTTCTCTTCTCAACTTTAGTTCACTTTAAACTTTAGACACTTTAGACACTTCTTCATTTTGTCATTCTAAACTTTTTATGCTGAGCGTAGTCGAAGCGAAGACACTGAATCATTTTACAAAAAGGTTTATACTATTCAAATTAAACTACTATATTTGAATAATTGTGGAACAAGGATTTACTGTAAATAAATAAATCGTTAACCATAAAATAAAATAACCATTAATGAAATCAAAAATGAATATATTTTGTTCTAAGCAAAAAGTCATTATACTTTTTATTTTATCAATCCTGCCATTATTGGGATTTGCCCAAAAGGTGACTTTTGATAATGCTAAGGTTAAGTATACTCAACTACCTCTTTATCCTTTGCCTGATGAAATAAAAACCTATGAAGCCCGTCTTGTGATCGAGCTTCCAGACGAAATGGGTAAACCAGACCAGCTTAACAATCAGTATCTGAAAATACAAGGCTATAAAAAAATCAAGGAGGGAGGAGACTTAATAATAGACATGGTTTTCGGAAAGTTCAGGTTACTTGGTAAAGAGCTTATAACAGATGAGGTTTACAATGTAAACGCCGGTGAAAACATGAAAGGATATTTTTACAAAATCCACTGTGAGTATCCTGTAACACTCACTGTAATTACCGGAAATGGTAAGGAAATGCTTAAGCAGGAGGTGAAGCCAGATAAAGATCTGCTGAATTTTGATTTTGGAAAATGGGAATACTCCACCGGAGGTCTGAATAATAAATTTAATGAAGAAAAGGAAAAATTGTTGCTGGAAAAACAGGAAAAATATATGAAATCAGTGCTTAATCAGGTGAAAAATACATTAAACAGCAATTATGGTTACCCTGAAAAAAGTAAAAAAATTAAAATTGCTTCAGGTAAGGGCAAAAAATTTAATTACCAGGATCTTGAAACAGCTTTTGGGCATACAGAAAAAGCCTTTGAAGGTCTTACTAACCAGAATAATACTGATTTAATACATCAGGAATTTAACGCTGCCATTGAAATATGGAAGAAAGCTATTTTAGAGTCAGACGGTGGTAAAAAGTCCAGGATCAGTCCCGAAATTAAAATGATGCTTATATATAATTGTGCTGTTGCAAACCTGTGGATGAATAATTTTGAAAATGCCAGAGAAGATTTGGCAGAAGCAACAAATCTGGTCACAGATAAAACACGTTCCGGTCATCAGGATCTATTAAAAGAATTAAAAGAAAACATTGAAGATAAAGAGAAAAGATATTTTGCAAATTTGAAAGATTAAATTATCTCGTCCTCCTCTTCCAATTCCCATTCATATCTTTTCCCCTGCGGACCTTGCTTTCGATAATATATCGCCAGCACTAACCCGGAAATACTACCAAGCATATGCGATTCCCATGATACCTGCGGGAATATTGGGAAAATGCCCCATATCATACTACCATACAAAAACACCACTAATAATGAAATAGCCAGCAAACGCATATTATTTCTTATTACCCCGCTGAAAAACAGAAAAGATGCTAATCCGTATATAAGTCCGCTGGCACCTATATGATAAGCATCCCGTCCTC
>DAOVLD010000158.1 GCA_030631445.1 Bacteroidota bacterium | reverse complement strand
TGCCTCAAGAAGTGCACTTTGAACTTTAGCAGGAGAACGGTTTATTTCATCAGCAAGAATAAAATTGGAAAATACCGGACCCTTTTTCACTATAAATTCTTCTTTTCTCTGACTGTAGATCATAGTACCAATTAAATCGGCTGGCAGCAGGTCGGGAGTAAATTGAATTCTATTAAATTTAGCCTTAATAGTTTTAGCCAATGTGGTAATTGCCAAGGTTTTAGCCAGACCCGGCACACCTTCAAGAAGTATATGTCCGTTGGATAACAAACCGATTAAAAGCCCGTCCAGTAAATGTTTTTGTCCGATAATTACTTTGCTCATCTCGGTTTTTATCATTTCAACGAAAGCACTCTCCTTTTCGATTCGCTCATTTAACTCTTTAATATTAATAGTATTGCTCATAGGTTTAAATATTTTTATCAGAATTTCACAAATTTAATATCGTTTATACATTATCAAAAGAAATATGAAACTTTTCCTTTATAAAAACGTTTACAAATTTCATTAAAAATCCGGTATTTTCGTGTTAAAAAAAGTTAAAAGGTGAGCAAGGTATTGCTGGTTTCAAGTTACATGTTTCTTTTAACCTGAAACAATCTTTTAACCTGAAACCAATACTTACCTACTCACCTCTCACAGTTTTCTACCTGTCTTCTACGTTTTATATTTTATACTCACGGGGTAACTTGAACCTAAATTGAGCGATTCAAACAACTAAGCTATAATTATTCCTAAAGTAGCAATTTTAGCTTAGTATTCCGACTAAAAAATCCTCAGAGATATAATTTCCGGGTGATTTATATCTTAGAAAATGAAGAATCTCATATTTTTAAGACGTTTCCTTATTTGACATATATACCACTCCCATTACCACTATGGTTTACCGACAAATTGTATTTGTTTTTCTTTTTCTAGGCAATCTGCAATTTAGGTGGAGATTTACATCGTTTCCACAACTCAGCAATATTTATTGCTTGGTATACTGAGCTTGTTACGTTCAATATAATGTAACCTGCCCCTGATGTTATCTTTGCAGCAAAATCAATGAGTTTTCTTCTAAATGTACTTGGATATACTGTGGTCGAGATGATTCCGATTGTTACATCTTGTTTGTACGCCTCGAAGATAAAATGTGTTATAACAAGCAAATAGTAGTAAGCCCTATTCATCCCAAACTTTTTGAAAGGTAATTGTTCTTTGGTGGCCATTTCTTTTATGCTTCGATGAATTAGCTCATCGGCACCTCTTTCATGTGATTTTTGAATTATTGTTTCTGCTTCAAAATAATGTTCACCACCAGCAGCCCTGAGCTTTTGATCGATTTTAGGGCATAAGCCGATATTGGTATAAATGATTGTATCGGTTCTCCTAAACCGCATTAGATATTGTCCATAATCATCCCTTTGCAGGTCTGTATATATACATCTTCTAAATCTAGACCAAGACACAAGCTTATTACCAAATTCAACATAGCTCCATACAGTCTTGTTTTTTGAAAATTCCCCAAAGTTATCTGCGGGAATTTCTTGCACATGCTCCTTAACACCTTTATATATTCTGCTTGTTGTGATATAGTGTATGCCTAAATTCTCCTCAAAATCCTCATATGCTACTTGATCGGCAAACCCACTATCTGCGCACATTACAATTGGTGCTTCTTCCGAATATCTCTTACGAATTAACTCAACAATCGCCCTTACTCTATCAATATAATCTGTGCCGTGATTGGAGTGAGCACTCCCTTTTCTGAACAATACATCAATCAAAAATGGACCCCAACAAATATGCAATGACTGGAAGCCTTTCTTCTTCTTGTAGGTGGTTTCATTGCCCTCTCGCTTCTTTGCATAGTCGTTGTCCATAACCATTGTATCTATTCCGAGTTCTATGATTGTTGGTTTTGTAATTTTTAGCCTCCAAATAAATAGTTCATGAAGTATTTTATTAAAAATAAGATTGTTAACTATAGAGATCTTTGAAAAAAACCGCTTTATTTGGTGAGAAGAAGCCATCTCGTCTATTCTATTTTCTAGTAGTGATGCATATCCTTCATCTTCTTTCCTCTGGTCAAAGCCTGATATCGACATATCTGTACCGTCAATAAAAAACGCAAACATTTGTTTTAGAAACCCTCGCAACTGCAAGCCCTTGTTGCTCTTAGTGAGTTTAGAAAGTATGGTGCCTGATACCAGACTATATAATCCAATTTTTTCAATGTAACGAAGAAAAAAGAGGAGCCCTCCCCGTGCTGAAAGCTTATCGTTTGTAATGCCAATTTTTGTTATCTTAGTTCCCATAAAAAGATAGTCTTTTTCACTTATTAGGTGAGGTGTTATTTTTTGTTTTATCACTACTAATATACACATTATCAATGTAGTAAAAAAGACTTCTTTTTATTTTTTCTAACAAATCGCTCAATTTAGGTCGAAGTCACCCGGTGAGTTGGTCATTTCCTGAAATTCCGATATAATATTTGTTACTACTCCAGAAGATATGTAAATTCACCAGCCAAAGCATCTCTTCGATGAAAAACAATTTTTTCTTGCTTTTAATACCATTGACCATAATTATTATTGTATTTTCCTATTCAGGATGTAAAAATCAAAGCCGGGAAGAAATTCCTAATGAATACACCGGTTCTCAAAGCTGCAGGAGCTGTCATGAAGAATTTTATCGGCTTTGGGCTAACTCCCATCACGGACTGGCAATGCAACCAGTAACTGCATCATTTCTTGAAACCGGGGTTCCTCCTATGGAACAAGATATTCTGATTGAAGGGAAAAAATACCGGATAATAATTGAAGACACAAATCTTATTTGCCTTGAAACAGATGGGAACAAGGCAAACAAGTATACAGCTACCTGGGTGCTCGGAGGAAAAAATGTATATTATTTTCTTACACCAATTACTAAAGGACGTTTGCAGACACTCCCCCTGGCTTATGATTTGAACGACTCAACCTGGTACGATAATCCCAAAAGTGCAATTCGCCATTTCGTCAATGGTATGCCTGATGAAGCGGTTAGCTGGAAAGATTTTCTCTACACTTTTAACACCGCCTGCTTTAGCTGCCATGTCAGTCAGCTGGCTACTAATTTCGATCTGAATACACTTACCTACAACACTTTATGGAAAGAATCCGGAATTAACTGTGAAACCTGTCATGGACCCTGCAGAGAACATATCCGTGTTTGTGAGGAAGCCGGAGAAGAAAATATTCCTGAAGATCTTAAGATAATTATTACAAAAACATTTACTCACGACCAGCATAATTCTTCCTGTGCATCGTGTCATGCTAAGATGAGACCTCTTACTTCATCTTATCCACCGGGAGAAACATTTTTTGACCATTTTGATCTCATCACTCTCGAAAATCCTGATTTTTATCCCGACGGTAGGGATCTTGGTGAAAATTATACACATACCACATGGATGCAAAGTGAGTGTGTACAATCAGGTCAGCTTGACTGCATACATTGTCATACTTCAAGTGGCAGATATCGTTTTCACGGTACTGTAGCCGAAGGGAACCAGGCTTGCATGCCTTGCCACAAGGATAATGTCAGTAATACTGAAGCACATACTCATCATCCTGCTGACAGTGAGGGTGGTAGATGCATAAACTGTCACATGCCTAAAACTAAATTCGGAAGAATGATAAGGAGCGACCACTCCATGAGACCACCAATGCCTTCAGCCACCATCAAATTTGAATCACCTAATGCATGTAATGTATGCCATGATAATATGAGTGCCGTATGGGCAGATAAGTTTGTGAGAAAATGGAGAGACCGTGATTACCAGGCACCGGTTCTGTACAATGCCCGTTTAATCAAGGCTGCACGGGAGAATGACTGGAGCAAACTGGATATGATGCTTGAAGCTCTGGACAGCAACCGGATGGATGCAGTTTTTACTACATCATTGATCCGCCTGCTTGCCGCTTGTGGATCCGCAGAAAAATGGCCATCTATTGAGAAGAAACTTAATCATAAATCTCCGCTTGTCAGGTCAGCAGCCGCTAATGCCATGATTTCGAATCCCCGTTCTGAAGCAATTAAGAAATTGCTCAAGGCAGCAAAAGACAAATACAGGGTAGTCAGACTCGCGGCAGCATCTTCACTATCAGCTGTTCCAATTTATGAATTCACCACTGAGGAAAAACAAATTATTGACAATGTTCTTGAAGAATACAAAAATTCCCTGGTAACACGGCCTGATGACTGGAGTTCTCATTACAACCTTGGAAATTTTTACCATTTTCAGGGACAGCTTAATAAAGCTATCCTCTCATATGAAACTGCAAGTAGGTTGTACGATCAGGCACTCGAACCGTTAATAAACAGCAGTATAGTATATTCACAGCTTAATGATCCTGCCAATGCTGAAAGAAGTTTGCAACAAGCACTTGTGATTAACCCGGAAAGCGAAGCAGCAAATCTGAATATGGGACTTCTTTCTGCAGAAACGGGTAAATCAGATATGGCAATTGAATATCTGGAAAAAGTTCTTGAAATAAATCCTGAATCTGCCGTTTCAGCATATAATCTTAGTATTCTCGTATCCAAAGAAAATCCGGATAAAGCAATCGAATACAGCCGGCAGGCATGGAAATCCAATCCTGACAATCTAAAGTACGGATATACCTATGCATTTTTCCTGAATCAGAACGGGCAAACAAAACAAGCAACTGGTGAACTGGAAACAATCCTGAAAAAAGATCCTGGTTATGTAGATGCAATCTTTTTACTTGGGAATATTTATGAAGAATCAGGTTACAAACAAAAAGCCGTTTCTTTATACAAGGAAAGCATAAAACTTGGATCTGTGCCTGTGCAAGTTAAAATTCAACTAAATAATAAATTGAATAGTCTGGAACAATAAGGTAATCCAGGTAAACCCCGCAGATGAATCTGTGGGTTAATTTTAAATCTCATGAAAAAACTTCCGTATATTCTTCAAAACACTCAATGGAAAAATGTTAAAGACAAAAATTGGAAAGTTGCGATTCTTCCATGGGGAGCAACCGAACCTCATAATTACCATCTTCCATATGG
>DAOVLD010000240.1 GCA_030631445.1 Bacteroidota bacterium | reverse complement strand
TTGTTAAACAGGATGCCGGACATTTTGTGAATAAGTGAAAAAAACATTCTTTTTTGTACAGAAACCGGATGCTTTCTGGTAGAGAAATTCTCAGCAATATTTATGGCTGCCGGAATTTCTTTTTCAGGGTCTTCTGTAAGCGACACCCTTATAGTATCCCCGATACCCTCTTTTAGTAAAGTTCCTATCCCTAAAGCAGACCTTATCCTTCCGTCTTCTCCATCACCGGCTTCAGTAACACCCAGGTGGAGGGGGTAGTTCATTTTTTCCTGTATCATCGTTTTTACAAGAAGCCGATTGGCTTTTACCATTTCACGGGTATTGCTGGATTTAAGTGAAACAACCAGATTAAAAAAATCTTCCTTTTTGCAGATCCTTAAAAATTCCATAGCAGATTCAACCATTCCCTCCGGAGTATCTCCATATCGTACCATCATCCGGTTGGATAATGATCCATGGTTTACTCCAATCCGTATTGTTGTACCATTATTTCTGCAAACATTCAAAAGAGGTAACAATCGTTGTTTGATCTTCTCCTTTCCCTGATTATATTCTTCTTCAGATATGGAAGATGGAGGATTTTCCATTTGTTTATCTACGAAGTTACCCGGGTTGATACGTACTTTCTCTACATTCCCTGCGGCAATTTCAGCAACACCCGGACTAAAATGCACATCGGCGATAATTGGAGTTGAAAATCCTTTGTTCCTTAGTTCAATGCAAATCAACGCCAGGTTTTTTGCCACATTTTTGTTCTGGGCAGTGATCCGCACGTAGTCAGCCCCTGCCTTAATGATCCTGATGCACTGTTTTACAGTTGCAGCAGTATCCATAGAATCAGTGTCGGTCATAGACTGAATCCTGATGGGATTATTCCCTCCCAACGGGACATCACCAACATATACTTCCCTGGATTGCCATTCCGGATTTTTCATTGTTTAAAGCAAAGGGTTTTTATAGTTAATTGAGTTTTAATAAATTTGAAAAACTTTTCCAGATATTTAAAATTAAACAAATATACTGTATTAGATAGAAGAACATTAATTTTCAGCGTTATGAAACAATTAAAAAATAAACACATGAAAATTTTTTTGAACAGAATCAGTATTCTTGTCACCTTGCCAATTTTGTTAATTTCCTGTAATCAAAAAACAGACAATAAACTTCCTTCTAATGTGATGGAAGTGCTTGAAATGGCTGGGGAAAACCGTTCAGAGCTAGAGGAAGTAATTAATTATTACCTTGATGCCGGAGATACACTTAAGCTACAGACAGCTTATTTCCTTATAGGGAATATGGCTGATAAGGAATATATCACCTATGCTGTTGCCGATTCATCTGAAAAAAAGATTGGATTCAGGGTGTTGGATTATCCTGATTATAAAACCCTTTCAGAGGCATGGGATTCCCTAACGAAGGTACGTGGCAAACTGCATCAGAAACATACAGGTGTTTTTCATGATTATGAAGAGATCACCGCTGAATACCTGATCAGAAATATTGACATGGCGTTTGATGCATGGAATAAACCATGGGCTAAACATTTGAATTTTGATCAGTTTTGCGAATATCTATTGCCATACCGAAGCACGAACGAACCTCTTGAAAACTGGCGGACTTTGCTTACAGAGAAATATGCATGGGTTAACGACTCAATGGCAGATCTAAATGATCCCGTGGAAGCTTGCAGATGGATCAATAATGATATAAAATCGTGGTTCAAATTTGATCCCCGGTATTATGAGCATGCCACCGACCAGGGATTAGAAGAGATGATGAAAGTAAAAATGGGTCGTTGTGAAGACATGACCAATCTTGCCATTTATTCCATGAGGGCTATGGGCGTTCCTGTGACAAGTGATTTTACACCCTATTGGGCAAAAACAGGGAATAATCATGCCTGGAATACGATACTGAATAGTGAGGGTAAGGTTGTTATTTTTATGGGAGGCGAATCAAATCCCGGAGATTATCGTTTAAACCAGGCAAAAGCCAAGGTTTACAGAAAAACGTTTGCTAAACAGGATGGAAATCTGGCAGCCCTGTTAGAAGAAGGAGAAAAAGCCCCCAAATATATTAATCGTAGCAATATAGTGGATGTTACATCAGAATATATTCCTGTTGCCGGTGTTGAACTTACTCTTGAAAAAAAGGTTCCTGATGGCGAAAAATTTGCCTATATCTGTGTTTTTAACACCGGTGAATGGAAGGCAATCCACTGGAGCAGGATTGATGATGAAGGAAAAGTGAATTTTACCGGTATGGGAACGGACATTGCTTATTTGCCTGCCTTTTATATTGACGGGAATATTGTTCCGGCAGGAAAGCCTTTTATTCTTGATAATAACGGGGATGCAGTTTATGCCAAACCTGATACTGAAAACCCACGTACACTGGAATTGATATCCACTACCAAAAGGATCACTAAAAACACAACTGATAATATTGAGAAAGTTTTTTTGAAGGAAGGGGAGACCTATGAACTATTTTTCTGGGATGATGGATGGGTGTCGTTTGGGAAAAAGGAGACCGGCGGAAAACCCCTGGAATTCAAAAACGTTCCTTCCGGTGCCCTGTACTGGCTAATCAACATAAAACCTGCCAAAGACCGTCCGGAAAGGATTTTTATTTTTACGGATAAGGGAGAACAGGTGTGGTATTGAAGAAGTTAAAAGTTAAAAGTTAAAAGGGAAGAAAGAAGAGCAAAGAGCAGAGTGCGAAGAGTAAAGATCGAAGAAGTAAGAAAGGCCATACTATGGACATGCAATTGTAATTAAGTGTCCATTGAGGAGAAACATGCATTTAACCCGTAACTCGTAACACGAAACCCGTAACATCGGAGTGCAGTGAAGTTGTGTTACGTGTTAATCACCTGATCTTCCATTCGAAACCATCTTTCTTATCCTTAATTTCGACACCTAATTCATTAAGGGTTTTACGGATATTATCAGATGTTTGAAAATCTTTGTTTTTTTGGGCTTCAAGGCGGAAATTCAGGATCATATCGATTAATTTACTCGAGAGCTCCTCTTTACTTTTAACTTTCCGGGAGGTGTCCAGCCCAAAAATATCAAAAACAAAACTTTGATACAGATCTTTCAACTCATTAAGATCATTATTACTAATGGACCCTGTACCGCTTTCAATAGAATTGATCAGTCTGATGCCATCGGACAAATGAGCGATAACCATTGCAGAATTAAGATCATCGTTCATAGCTTTGTAACATTTTTTTCTCAGCCCTGCCACATCAAAAGTGGATTTAGCAGAAGGTTTGATCTTTTCAAGAGATTTCATTCCGTTAAACAGTCGCTCCAATCCTTTTTCTGCAGCCTGAAGTGCCTCATTCGAAAAATCAAGGGTACTGCGGTAATGTGCCTGGAGTATAAAAAACCTTATGGTCATGGGGTGGTAGGGCTTATTAAGCATTTTATGTTCCCCTGAAAATAATTCGTCCAGTGAAATTGCATTACCCAGGGATTTCCCCATTTTCTGACCGTTAAGAGTAATTAAATTATTATGCATCCAGTAGCGCACCGATTCTTTTCCCAGAGCAGCGGTAGA
>DAOVLD010000174.1 GCA_030631445.1 Bacteroidota bacterium | reverse complement strand
TATTCCCAGCTTGGGTATGACACTATGGTTTATTGCAATCTTGAGCCCGAAATGGATATAAATGTTACCATCCTTGTAATTTTAACGGGCATCATAGCCGCTCTTTATCCGGCATATAAAGCATTAAAATATGATCCGGCAGAAGCATTACGAATGGAATAAAAGAAAATCAGCAGTCAACAGTCAACAGTCAACAACTGGTAGTAATAAAAAGAAAACAATTACAAAATATAAAACACAACACTATGAGTATTATAGAAATTAAAAACCTGACAAAAATCTATGACGGTTCGGGCTTTGAGGTAAAAGCCGTTAATGAAATTGACCTGAGCTTTGAGAAGGGAGAATTTGCTGCTATAGTCGGTCCTTCAGGCTCCGGAAAAACCACACTGCTTAACATGCTGGGAGGATTAGACCATCCAACCTCAGGCGAAGTATTTGTTGATGGCCAGAATATCTGGAAACTTAAGTCCGGGAAATTAACTGATTTCAGGCTGAACAACATTGGTTTTGTATTTCAGGCATATAACCTTATACCTGTGTTGACAGCAAAAGAAAATGTCGAATTCATTATGCACCTGCAGGGTAAAAGTAAGAAAGAACGCGACAGCCGTACCAGGGAACTGCTTAAAGCTGTAGGGCTTGAAGAACGAATGAACAGCCGTCCATCCAGATTGTCAGGTGGTCAACAACAAAGAGTGGCTGTTGCACGCGCGCTGGCATCCAAACCAAAATTTATCCTTGCTGATGAGCCAACTGCAAACCTTGATTCAAAGTCAACAGAAACTTTACTTGATATAATGGAACACCTTAATAAAGAAGAGGATATCACTTTTATATTTTCCACTCACGATGCCAGGGTAGTAAAGAAAGCCAGAAGAGTTATTACCATCGAAGACGGGAAAGTTAAAACGGATGAGGTACGTTAATTAGAAGAATAGTTAGCAAAAAGCAAAAGGCAGTTGGCAAAATGGGAAGAATAATTGGCAAAATTGCAAAAGGCAGTTGGCAAAATGGGAAGAATAGCAGGAGCTTTGTAATAAGTCGGAAGAAGTGGGACGAATGTTAAATCATATGGTTAGAAATCCTGAAAAGTATCGTCCGAAAAAGTGAAAGGGAAATAACGTGATATTGCCAACTGCTTTTTGCCAACTGCCAACTAATTAATTGAATTAATACTTTAAACATGAAATTCTACAGGTCAGTTATACTGATGTTTATACTTTTCATACTTTCAAACAAATCATTTGCACAAAACAGCAATTTTTCTTTCAAAGGGTACCTTAGCAATATGCAGACAGTTATGTATGAAGAGATTGATGAAAACTGGCTTTCAGATCATTTAATACATAACAGACTGAATTTCAAATGGTATATTTCTGATAATGCTACTGCCACTGTAGAAATGAGAAATCGTTTAATCTATGGTGATTTTATAAAAATTATTCCAGGTTATAACACTATGATAGAACAGGATCAGGGGTGGATGAATTTATCAGTCAATTTGCTGAAAGAGAATTCATTTTTATTAAACAGTAACATCGATCGTGCATATCTGGATTTATATTTCGGGAAATTACAAATACGAACAGGCAGGCAGCGGATCAACTGGGGGCGGACCTTTGCGTGGAATCCTAATGATATTTTCAATGCGTATTCGTTTTTCGATTTCGATTATGTTGAAAAACCGGGAAGTGATGCTGTTCTCGTACAATATTATACCGGGTTTTCCTCGGTGGCACAAGCTGCTGTAAAAATTGACAGTAGTGAAAATATCACTGCAGCAGGACTTTTTCAATTCAATAAATGGGGATATGATTTTCAGTTCCTGGGAGGAATATTAAACAGTGATGACTGGGTAATAGGTGCAGGATGGGCAGGTGATATCAGTGGTGCAGGGTTTAGAGGTGAAATGAGCTGGTTCCGGCCGAAAGAAAATTTTTCAGATACCTCCGGAACCATTATGCTTTCTCTTTCCTGGGATTATACGTTTAAAAATTCTTTGAATATCCGGACTGAATTCTTGTATAGTGGTTTCGATCAGGCAATATCTGATTTTAGCGATTATTATTTTCAGACACTTTCGGTCAAAAATATTTCATTTACTGATTATTCCGTTTTTGCCGGGATATCTTATCCTTTTAACCCACTGTTTAACGGAAGTTTTTCTGTCATGCTGTTTCCTTCCATGAATGGTTATTATATCGGACCTGATCTGAGCATATCCCTGACTGATAATATGGGTATTTCATTTATCCTGCAACATTTCAACGGAGAATTCACTGAAGGAACCAGGGATAAAATGACACTTGCTTTCCTGCGATTAAAATGGAGTTTTGCAAAAGAATAACGTTATTAATAACGGCATTAATTACGTTATTAATAACGTTATTAATTTATCTAAAACGTATAGCTTAGACTGCAACCCATGATCTGATATACCAACCATAGTTTCCCCCAATCTCAATATGATTTAATAAAAATGGCAAATTGATACGGTAGAGATTTCTATATTTATTGCAATAACCGTTTTTTTTCTACTTTTATCCTCGAGCTTATGGTAATATATTTTTAATACCCGTTAAATTAAAATGATTTACGATTATATTGTAGTCGGATCCGGTTTTGGGGGAAGTGTTTCATCATTGAGACTGGCTGAAAAAGGATATTCGGTATTAACCATTGAGAAAGGGAAGAGATACCGGGATGAAGATTTTCCTAAAACAAACTGGAATTTACTAAAATATCTCTGGTATCCCCGGATAGGGATGTTAGGGTTTCAGAAACTAACCTTTTTTTCGGAAGCAAGCATACTTAGTGGTGTGGGAGTTGGAGGTGGTAGTCTTGTTTATGCCAATACCCTGGTTAAACCCCAAGATGAATTTTTCCAAAATCCTTCATGGTCAAAGTTTAATGATTGGAAAAAAATTCTTGAGCCATATTATAAAATGGCAGATTTTATGTTGGGAAGAACACAATATGATAAACTGAACTATGAAGATGATATTTTAAGAGAAGTAGCAAAAGATTTTAACAGGGAAGACACTTTTGAAGCTGTTCATGTTGGGGTATATTTTGGTGATAAGGAAAATGAAATTGATCCCTATTTTAACGGCTTGGGTCCGAAAAGAAAAGGATGTACCGAATGTGCAGGTTGTATGGTTGGGTGCAGGGATAATGCAAAAAATTCTCTTGATAAGAACTACCTCTATTTTGCTGAGAAAATGGGTGTAAACATCCTGGCTGAAACGAAGGTTGAAAAAATTATTTATAAAGATAATTTATACCATATTTTCACACGCTCAGGCACTTCTTTATTTACGAAAAAAGCAAAAGTTTACAGATCAAAAGGACTTGTTGTTTCAGGTGGACCACTTGGTACTTTAGACCTGTTATTAAAACAGAAGTACAAGTATAAAACCCTGCCTGCTATTTCTGAAAAACTCGGATATGAATTACGTACAAACTCACAGACAATGTGTGCTGTTTCAGGAGCAAAAGAAAAACTTAATAATGGAATTGCAATTACCTCGGTTTTTAACCCCGATTCTTTTACACATGTTGAGATTGTCAAATATCCGGATAAGTCGAATGCAATGAAATGGTTTTTTACCCTTTCAGCAGAAGGGAATACAAACCCCCTGATAAGAGTTTTCAGGTTGTTTTATAAAACACTTACACATCCTTTACAATTCATTAAAACTGTTTTTAATTTTAACTGGTCTGCAAACCTTGTAATATTTCTGGTTATGCAAACAATCGATAATTCTATGGAGATGATATGGAAAGGAAATATATTTGGCGGGGGGATGAAAATAAGAAATAGAGGAGAGAAAAAAGTTCCTGCATATATTGCCCAGGGGCAGAAAGTGATGGAAAATTACGCAAGAAAAGTGCATGGAATTCCACAGAATATAGTACTGGAGATCTTTTTAAACCGACCTACTACAGCACATATTATTGGAGGATGTCCTATGTCAGACTCAGCCGAAACAGGGGTGGTTAACGAAAAATTTGAAATTCATGGCTATAAAAACATGTATATTATTGATAGTTCGGTAATCCAGGGAAATCTTGGTAGCAATCCCGCATATACAATCACCGCGATAGCTGAATATGCCATGGATCAAATTCCCGAAAAGCCGGGAAACAGGACAGTTTCGGTACTGGAACAAATGAAAAAAATCAGTGGGCAGTCACGGAAAAAAAGGCAAAAGGCAGTTGGCAAAAGGCAGTTGGCAAAAGGCAATCAGCAGTCAAAAGTATAATAAGATTAGCCATTTTAGTCATTCCAACCATAAGACACTATAATAGTTACTAATTCAATAGTTATATGGAAGTTTCAGAAATACAATCATTAATTGAAAATCAAAGGAAATTTTTCCTGACTCAAAAAACCAAAAACACAGAGTTTAGAATTAAGAATCTTAAGAAATTACTGAAAACCGTACAAGCATATGAAAACAGTATATGTAAAGCATTATCACTTGATTTGCATAAGCCGGAACTCGAAGCTTATACGGAAGTGGGTCTTGTTATTCAGGAATTAAAATTACATATCCGGAAACTTAAAAAATGGGCTAAACCCAAAAGAGTCAGGACACCATTGGTCCACTTTATATCAAAAAGCTATT
>DAOVLD010000113.1 GCA_030631445.1 Bacteroidota bacterium | reverse complement strand
AATAACCATCCGGTAACTAAGAATCTTAATCTTATTAAATCAGAATTTATCAATACACTTGATACGGTAGGTGCAATTCCCGGTGTTAAAAAGAAATATTTATTATTCACATCAAAATTCTCGAGAGTAATTAGTCCTCCTGTGAGAATTAGTCTTGAAGAAATAAAGAATCCTCCCACCCCGAAAGAATTTAATGTTTCTCATTTGCCGGTAGCTGTTTTACTGGAAGGAAGCTTTGAATCTGTTTTTAAGAATCGCCCTACTGACCGGTATATCGGTGAAATGAAATACCAGGTTATCGAAAAGAGTGTATCTACAAAGATGATTGTAGTGGCTGACGGAGATATTATCAGGAATGAAGTACGACGTACAGCTGCCAGGGATATTCCTTTACCATTGGGTGAGGATAGATATACTAAACAAATATATGGGAATAAAGATTTTATTCTTAATGCAGTGAATTATCTTATTGATGATATTAACCTGATGAATATCAGGTCAAAAGAGTTAAAATTGAGATTACTAAATAAGGAGAGGATTAAGAAAGAGCAATTTAAGTGGAAACTTATAAATGTGGTATTCCCTGTTATATTTATAATAATTTTTGGAGTTTTAGTTGTATTGATCAGGAAGAGAAAGTATACAAGAGTAGTTTGAAGACGAATTAAAAATTAAAAATTAAAAATTGAGTCCCCTTTGAAAAGTGTTTTTCTGCCACAAAGACTCAAAGTCACAAAGATACACAAAAGATAAGGTAATGGAAATAAGCCCTTTGTGAATCATAGAGTCTTAACCTGCCCTGTAAGGAGGAACGACTGTATCGGGGTGACTTAGTGGCATTTTCCATTTTTTTGATTTTTCGGAGTTGGCTAAATATATTATTGTTAAAGGTGGAAGATTTGAAGAAACGATCAGGTTTGTGAAATGCGAAAAATAGTATTATATATAATTGTAATAATTGTTCTCATAACCGGGGCTGGTATTATTTATTTCACAAAAATGGGTAACCCATTTGGAAAAAATGATTCCGATTTTGCAATTGATGAGATAAACAAAGTAACGAAAATCGTTCTGACATCGGAGCAGGGAAAAGTTGAGCTAATAAAATTACCGGAAGGCTGGCAGGTGAACAAAAAATTCATGGCACGTGAAAGTTCAGTAGAATTTTTACTGCAGGTACTCTCACGGCTTAAGATCAAATCACCAGTTTCGGATGAGAAATTTTCAAAAGAAACAGAAACCCTTACAAATAATGTTGTTTTTATTGAAGTATTTGAGCAATTAAGGCGGGTAAAAAGTTTTTCATTATATAAAGTAAATTCAAATTCGTACGGTAATTATGCGCGTAAACGTGAAGGAACAAATCCTTATGTCCTTTATATACCAGGTTTTAATAAACCTATTGGATCACTTTTTGTGACCGAAGAAAAATTCTGGGAAGCATATATTATTTTTGATTACCAGCCGGGGATGATAAAAGCAGTAAAAATGGATTATCCCACTTCTCCTGAAAAATCTTTTCGTATTGTAAAAACAAGGGGCAACCGGTATAAACTTTTACGGAATGGAAAAGAGGTTCCTGTGTTCGATACCTTAGCAATTGAACGGTACTTATCCTATTTTAGGAATATCCGGTTTGTCAGATGGGAATTGGGAATAGATATTGCAGAAACTGATTCTGTGATTTCAACCACACCGGAATTTATTCTCACAGTTACTGATAAAACAGGAGAACATAATACAATAAAAACTTATTCTATGCTGGTATCTTTAGTAGACAGGGAAAATATGTTAATTGCCAGTCATAATGAGGTATTTGTGAAACAAAATGATGAAAAAGAGCTTTGCGTGGCAAGGTACTTTGATCTGGACCCGGTTATTAAAGAGATAAAATATTTTTTTGCGAAAGGAAAATAGGAAATGTATATTGGCTCTCTGACATTTTTTTTGTATTATTGATAATTATTTTTCCTCTATTAATTATGAGAGTTCTGAAAATATTTTTTTGATTAACGATAAACAATCAAACAATGAAATTTGTTATATCCAGCACAGAATTACTGAGTCATTTACAGGTAGTTAGCAGAGTGATCAGCTCAAAAAACACATTGCCTATTTTAGATAATTTTTTATTTAAATTGAGTAAAAATGAGCTGGAGATTACTGCTTCAGATCTTGAATCGACCCTTATTACCAGGATAGTTCTTGAAAATGCTTCGGAGGAAGGTAGTATCGCGATGCCTGCCAGAATAATAACTGATGCGTTGAAAGAATTTTCGGAACAACCATTAACTTTCGAAATTAATCTGGATAGTCTGGCAATTGTTATCAATTCTGAGACCGGTAAATTTAATATTGTTGGCCAGAATGGAAGCGATTTTCCACAGTTGCCCGGTTTGAAAGATGAACAAAAAACATCATTCAAAATAGCTCCTGATGTGCTCCTTGCCGGGATAAGCAATACGATTTTTGCAACAGCAGAAGATGAATTGCGGCCTGTAATGAATGGGATTTTTATTGAGCTATCTCCGGATAATCTTACTTTTGTTGCATCCGATGCCCATAAACTGGTAAGATACCGAAGAACCGACGCCAGTGCTGAAACTGAATCATCTTTTATTCTTCCAAAGAAGCCGGCTTCATTATTGAAAAACATACTTCCCGGGGAAAGCGATGAAGTTTCTGTTGAGTTTGATGAAAAAAATGCCTATTTCATTCTTGAGAAGTACAAGCTTGTGTCAAGACTTATTGATGGGAATTATCCGAGTTATGCATCTGTAATTCCATCTGATAACCCAAATAAACTGACTATTGACAGGGTTGAATTTTCCAATGCTTTGAAAAGAGTTTCTGTATTCTCAAATCAGGCAAGCAATTTGGTGAAACTTCAGATATCAGGTAACCAGATATCAATATCAGCACAGGATTTAGATTTTTCAATATCAGGACACGAAAGGTTTAACTGTCAATATGATGGCGAAGAAATGGAGATTGGATTCAAGTCAATTTTTCTGATCGAAATTCTTTCAAATATTTCTTCTGAAAATGTGGTAATGGAATTGTCTGATCCAACACGGGCAGGCTTACTCATCCCGGCAGAAAAGGAAAATGACGGGGAAGATGTGTTAATGCTGCTAATGCCAATGATGATAAATACCTAAGATCAAGGAAGTTGAAAGTTGAAAGTTGAAAGTCAAAAGTGAAGAGAGAAGAGGCAAAAGGGACTCTTAACTCGTAACCCGAAACTCGTAACTCTTTGAAAGAATGTTGAATGTAAGATTTAATACTTAATTAAACCTTCTTCATGGAATTGAACCTGAGGAATCCAATTGCCTTTTTCGATCTTGAAACTACCGGAATTAACGTGGCAAGTGATAGGATTGTTGAAATTTCTGTATTAAAGGTTGATCCTTCCGGTAGTGAAGAGTTACTAACTCAGAGGATCAATCCGACTATCCCGATTAGCAAGGAAGCTTCAGCTATTCATGGGATTTCGAATGATGATGTTTCAGATAAACCCACCTTTGCAGAATTTGCCAGAAAATTGGCAAATTTTCTTGAAGGATGTGACTTTGCCGGGTACAACTGTAATAAATTTGATATTCCCTTATTAGCGGAAGAATTCTTACGGGTGGATATTGACTTTGACTTTAAAAAGCATAAAGTAATTGATGTACAGGTGATTTTTCATAAAATGGAGCAAAGAACCCTAAGTGCTGCCTATAAGTTTTATTGTAATAAAATACTTGAGAATGCTCATAGTGCTGAAGCTGATATTAAAGCTACATATGAGGTGCTTAAAGCGCAACTTGATCATTATTCAAACCTTAAAAACGAAGTAGATTACCTTAGTAAATTCTCTTCATATAAAAAGACTGTTGATTTTATTGGACGAATTGTTTATAATCAAAAGGGAGAGGAGATTTTTAATTTCGGGAAACATAAAGGAGAGAAAGTGGAAGATGTTTTCAATAAAGAACCAAGCTATTACAATTGGATAATGAATGGCGATTTTCCGTTGTTTACAAAAAAAGTGTTAACTGAAATTAAGTTAAGGCCAATTAATAGTAAATAGATAAGGTTTTTGCGGATAATCTTTCCAACGGGCTAAATCTGATCCTTGTTCCATGCTAAAAATATATAAATGAAAATTATCTGCATTGGGCGAAATTATTTGAAGCATGCAAGGGAGATGAATAGCCCCGTTCCCACAGAACCATTTTTTTTCATGAAGCCTGAATCTGCAATAATAAAAAAGAATAAACCTTTTTTCCTTCCTGATTTTTCTAAGGAAATTCATCATGAGGTGGAGCTGGTATTGCAAATTTGTAGATTAGGCAAAAGTATTGCTCCTGAATTTGCTCATAGATATTATGATAAAATTGGAATTGGGATTGATTTTACAGCAAGAGATATCCAAAGAAAATGCAAAGAAAACGGATTGCCATGGGAAAAAGCAAAGGCATTTGATGGAGCTGCTCCACTTGGTAAGTTCGTGAAAAAAGAAAATCTGGGTGATGTTGGCAATATTAACTTTAAACTTGAGATTAATGATAATATCGTTCAACATGGAAATACCAAAGATCTTATTTTTCCTTTTGACGAATTAATAGCATATGTTTCAAGATTTTTTACCCTTAAAACAGGTGACTTAATATTCACAGGGACTCCTGAGGGAGTAGGTCCGGTGAAACGAAACGATGTGCTTAAAGCATATATTAATAACGAACTTCTGCTTAATTTTCCGGTGAAATGATAATATAATCAAACTCTCTCGAACAAAGTTCCGTATAGAGTCCTTTGAAATAGTTTTTTACGTAATCATCTGTTGTATTTCTGATAATAAACTTTGAGGCTTCAACCGGAGTCTTTTTTTCACTTATCACATGATGATTAATCAAATTGATTACACCAGGCGGACCACTTTTACCTTCAGTATTTCTTTCATTGATTATATGGTTTTTCAGATCAGTGAAAAACGACCAGGTCAGATCAAACCTTTTCATATGCTTTTCATGGAAATTTTTTAAATTCCCAAATGATTGAGTGAAATAATTAACACGGTTGGTGAGATTTTTCAAAACCATTGTGGCAATATCATTAACGGAAATACCCCGCAATAAGTAAATTTCGATATATCTGTATGCACCGGTTAATCCAAAAGCGTCCAGATCGTCACAAACACTGAGTATTTTAAATAAATGTTTTGGATTTTTAATTTTGGCAAATTTGTTTTGATATTCTTTATCGTCATGGTTTTCAATAACATCCAATAGTTCTTGTAGATTGTCAATATCTTCAGGCTCATATTCCTCAATAAATTGTTTACATATTTTTCCACTTTCTTTCCCATGAGTTTTATCTATGGTTACAGACATCCCAGTATCATGAAGAAAGGCAGCTATTATTATTTTGGTAAGATCAGATCTGGTAAAAGTGATTGCTTGTTTTTCTAATTGTTTAATAAGCTCCCTGGCTGTAATCCATACTCTATAGTGATGATCTTCGTTATGCGAGGGGAGATGAGTTTGACTGAATGCATGTTGACAAGTAGTATAAAGTGGAATTAACCAACTTTTTTCAACTTTTTGCAATTCGCTCGAAACATTCATAAAAGATTAATGTCGTGTCAACGATAAACAGACGGATAAGTTATTGTATATTGGATATATTATCAGCATATTATACTTTTATCTTTTGCCTTTTTACTTTTGACTTAACACTGGTACAACAAGTATGGTAGAATAGAATGCATTAAACAAACTAAATCTGTAAGTAGATGTAAACTAATTAATGTCTGTCCGTAAAGTCAGACAGATTTTGAATTAAACACCAAAAAGCAAATTCCAATTATCAAATAACAAATGACAAATAAAATCCAAACAACAAATAACAAAATTTCAAAACAGAATTAACCGATATGTTTTTTTGGCGCCTTTCTTTTTTTTCTCTTTTTGAACATTGGGATTTGATATTTATTTGTTATTTGTTTTTTGATATTTGGAATTTATTTGTTATTTGTTATTTGCAATTTGTTATTTACAATTTGGTTCTTTAATTCAAAATTTGTCTGAATTGATGGACAGACATTAATTAGTTTACCTTTACCTACAGGTATAGTTTGTTTAATGCATTCTAGTCTACCATACTTGTTGTATTGATCTTTTATGAATGTTCTGAGCGAATTGCAAAAAGTTGAAAATAGTTGGTTAGTTCCACTTTATACTATCTGTCAACGTGCATTCAGCCAAACTCATCTTCCCTCGCATAACGAAGATCATCACCATAGAGTATGGATTACAGCCAAGGAGCTT
>DAOVLD010000229.1 GCA_030631445.1 Bacteroidota bacterium | reverse complement strand
TTTATAGTTCAATGAAGGTATTACCTTATAAAGATATATCTGCGATGAGACCAACTCATAATTCTCAATCAGATTAGCTGGAATAATAAATTGTTCTTCATCGGTCAGAGTCTTATTGAAATTCATACTAAAAGGATTTTTCCTTCCATAAATATTCAATACAGAGATATTCAGATTATGCTCAAACCGTGCTTCCTTCCGATTTAACCGGATATCAACAGACAGATCGAGGCGATGATAGGGTGGTAAACGATCCCTGTTTTTCTCAGCATAAATGGGAACTGTATAACCATTGTATTTATAAAAAGAAGTTGGAGTAGTTATTGCTGCACCTGACGAGAATATCCAGTTTGCAGAAAACTTTGTCCTTTCAGATAATTTATAGTTAATATACATGGATAAATCATGAGGCCTGTCATTAAATGCCGGGAAAACCTCGTTATCATACAGATCCTGTATTTGCTTTTTTGTTTTTGATAGTGAATAGCCTACCCATCCGCTTAATCGTCCCGATGTTTTTTTCACAAAAAATTCTATTCCATAAGCACGGGCTTCACCAAATCTGAGTTCAGATTCAAATAGAGGATTAAGTAGCATTTTAGCATGAGGGTTATAATCAATTTGGTTATTCATAACCCTGTAATATGCTTCAGTTTGAAAATGCCAGCCTTTCACAGGCCAGTTCTTTGACCAGCCAATTGAGAATTGATCAGCCAGTTGCGGTTTAATATTCGGGCCACTGGGCAGCCAGACTTCCAATGCAGTGAACGGACTGACTGAATTTGTGATCATATGAATATACTGGGATGTCCTGGTATAACTTGCCTTGAGAGATGAATATTCTCCAACCCGATACAACAATCCCAATCGTGGTTCCAAAATAGCATAGGAATGATAAGATTCGCCAACTTCATACCTGGTAGTATCTATCGGATTATGATCCTGGTCAAACGTGTATTCGACAGACTCACCAATATTTTCCCAGGATGATAGCCTGAAGCCGTACTGCAGTGACACCTTTTCACCTAACTCGACTTCATGACTTGCATATAAAGCAAAATCCCGGCTATTCCGTCGTGGAACAAGTGGGAAATTTGTGCCTTCAGGAATATCGCCCATCTCAAAATTACCCGGGTTATAATTATGACCTCCCAGTTTAATACCGAACCTAAGTGTACTTTCCGGCCGGATATACCATGTAAAACCGGTCTTAAAACCAATATTTGCAATATGAGAATTCCACTGATACTTCTTTTCGTAGGAAGTAACCAGGAAATAATCATATTTGCTGGCATATAAAGTAGTATTGGAGAAAAGCCTGTCACTAAAAAGATGGTTCCAGCGGATAGTGCCTACCATATTGCCCCAGTTAATACCGGATGAATTCTGATCAGAATTGCTGGTCCTGAAATAATCTTTTCCATAGTAACCGGAAAAAAACAGCCTGTTATTCCTGTTAATCCTGAAATTCAATTTTCCGTACAGGTCAGAGAAATAAAGATCCTTCAGGTCGGGATTATCATTGTCCAGATACAATTTAAGATATGACCGACGCCCTGAAACAAAGAATGAGCTTTTATCTTTTATCACCGGACCTTCCACTGAGAGGCGTGAAGCAACCAAACCTATATTCCCACTGACTCCGAAATGCCGCATATTTCCATCTTTAGTCTTAATATCTATCAGTGACGACAACCTGCCCCCATGCTGAGAAGGCAAATTTCCTTTGTAAACTTTAATATCTTTTACCGCATCAGGTATAAATACCGAGAAGAAACCGAGAAGGTGGGCAGGATTGTAAACAGGTGCCTCATCAAGTAATATCAGGTTTTGATCTTTGTTACCACCCCTTACATAAAATAGTGTTGACCCATCGCTAAAAAAATTTATTCCGGGTATAGACTGTAACGATTTCAGAACATCCACCTCTCCCATCAGTGCCGGCATATCCTGTACATCACGTGGGTGGATACTGATCTTCCCCATCTGGTTTTTCTGTATCTCCGAAAGATTCTCATTCACCCGGATCACCACCTCATCAAGCATTGAAGGGTCTTCTTCCAATTCAATATCCAGGTTTTTATCACCGGTAAGATTAACTTCTTTTTCTACACTACTGTAACCCATATAAGAATATCTCACGGTATACCTTCCCTGAATAATTGTAAATGAATAAAAACCATAACTATTAGTTGTTGTACCCTGAAGTGGATCAACTGTCACAATTGTTGCACCGATCAGTATCTCTCCGTTAACTGCATTACGCACATATCCACTAATTGTAAACTTATCCGGTATTTGCTTTTCACCTTCCTTTTTCTCCGGTAATCTGAGCACTATTTGTTCCTCAACAACAATATATTTTATCCCCAGGTAACTGAATAGCTCATCAAGAACCTCACTAACCGGCTTTTCTATAGCTTTAACAGATACTAAAGAATGAGCGGGGATCTTTTTAGGATTATAGGAGAAACTAATATTGCTCTGTTCGGTAATACTATCTAATACTTTGTAAAATGGAATTTCTGAAAACTCAATAGTTATCTTTTGTTGAAGATCTAATTCCTGGGCATGCAGATTTAAAGGCAGCAAAATACCTGGTAAGAGAATAAAAAGTGTCCTTATGATATAAACATTCATTCCTGCCATTTCAACCGGGAAAGTGAAAGTTAAAAACGACCTGCAAAATAATGATTTTCATTGATAACCGGAATTAATAACCCGGTCTTGTTATTTCAATAGAGTCGTCTTTGCGGGTAAATTCCAGGTCAAGTGTCGCCTCCAGAACATTTATTACTGCTTCTAATGACTGATTATTAAAGGATACTGTTATCCGGTAGTTCTCCAAACCCGGGTCTTTCAGAATAATATTTGTGTGGTAAACTTTCTCAAGGATCTTAATGACCTCTCCCAGGTTTTCGTTGCTGAATTCCATTTCAAGTGTCTTCCATGAAAGGTAATTCTTATCAGCCTCCTTTTCCATAATGAACGAACTCTCTGATTTTAAGAAAGTTCCCATATTCCCCGGATCAAGTACTATCCTTTTATCCTGATGTTTAACAGAACTCATAGCAACCCTGCCTGTTGACACTAATACCTCAATTGCCTTATTTTTTTCATATGCGTTAACATTAAAAGAGGTCCCCAGCACTTTAATTTCAATGTCTCCGGCATTTACAATAAATGGTCTGGTTTTATCAGGCACTACATCAAAAAAAGCTTCACCTTTCAGAGAAAGCTCCCTTGATTCTTTGTCAAATTTTTTCGGGTATTTTAACAATGAGTTAGTATTCAGTGTAACAAATGAACCATCCCATAATTCAATCTCTTGTGTTTCCATTGCTGTCCTTACCTTTTCATAGCCTGAATTGCGTGTAAAATAGATTGCTGCAAAAGTAGTCAGGGCAATAATTGTAAAACCGGCGGCGACCCTGAGTAATGAAAAATTTCTTGTTCTTTCCGAACGGTACTTCACCTTCAACGGACTTATCTCAGTATCACTCTCTGTTATTCTCTTTTCTAATAAAGCCCACTCTTCATTTATATTGATAGAACGGATATCCTCCACCATGTCCATACCATCCCATACATGTTTCAGGTCGCGGAAAAGGTTCCTGTTCTCAGTACCGGCATTGATCCATTGATCTACCCAATCTGACTCATCCCTGCTACATTCTCCCGCA
>DAOVLD010000170.1 GCA_030631445.1 Bacteroidota bacterium | reverse complement strand
TCCGGATGGGTTTTTGCCTCCTGCTGTGGCGAAAAATGGCTGACCGCCACCTCCTCCATTGATATTTTTTGCAATTTCGTCGATAATATTTCCTGCATCCAGACCCCTCTCTTTTACCAGGTTATCAGATATCATTAATGCAAGGTTTGCTTTACCGTTTATTTCAGCTCCGATCAGCAGAAACAAATTTTTCAATTCATTTTTCATTTGAAAAGCCAGATCTCTCATTGCCCCGGCAGAACTAATCTCAATTACTTCTGCGATAAAGTTAATTTCATTGATTTCCAATGCTTTGCTAAGGAGATTTTTTCTGATTATTTTCAGCCGGTGTTTTTCCAGAGCTTCTATTTCCCTGGACATCTTAGTGTTATTGGTAATAAGCTCTTTTACCTGGTCTAATATTTTCCTGGATGACTTAAAAGTGTTTTTGATCTCATTTATTATCTCAAGCTGGTCGCGGATATATTTTTCGGCTTTTACAGCAGTAATAGCTTCTATTCTCCTGATACCGGCTGCGACAGCGCTTTCGGAAGTTATTTTAAAAAAGCCGATCTGACCTGTGGCAGCAACATGTGTTCCTCCACAGAGTTCAATTGATTCACCAAATTGGATAACTCTTACGATATCGCTGTATTTCTCACCAAATAATGCGATGGCTCCTTTATTTTGTGCTTCTTCCATCGGAATATTATAACATTTCTGTTTAATATTTTCACGAATCAGGGAATTAACCATTGTTTCAATTTTTTCAAGTTCTGTATCATTAACTTTTTGAAAATGAGAAAAATCGAATCTGAGATGATCCCGGGTAACCAGTGATCCTTTTTGTTCAACATGATTGCCAAGGATTTTCCGGAGAGCATAGTGGAGAAGATGGGTTGCTGAATGATTATTTGCTGTATACAGCCTTTTTTCTTTATTTACAACTGCATGGAATTTCTCTTGTGGATAATCAGGGAATTTTTTGGTAAGGTGAATAGAAAGTTCATTTTCAGAGATAGTATCAATGATTTGAATCTTTTCCTTTTCCGATTCGATATAGCCGGTATCACCAACCTGACCACCTGCAGTAGCATAAAATGGTGTAAAATTAAATATTAGCTGATACTGTTCTTTCCCTTTAGTAATAACTTTGCGATACCTGGTAATATAGATATTAGATTCCAGTTTATCATATCCAATAAATTCTTCGTTGTCATCTTCTTTTAAAAGAGTCCAATCTTCGGCAGTAACTTTAGCAGCTTGTTTTGACCTGTTTTTTTGGGCTTTCATCTCATTTTCAAATTCTTTGAGGTTAATTGAAAGATTTTTTTCTCTGAGGATTAGCTCTGTAAGGTCAAATGGGAAACCGAAAGTATCGTATAATTCAAAAGCTACTTTACCCGATATGCTCTTTTTATTATCTTTTTCTGTTTTGTCTGCTATTATATCAAGCATGTTGATCCCTGTATCAAGCGTTTTAAGAAAAGAGGTTTCCTCTTCCTTTATTACTTTTATGATGAGTTCCTGTTGGGTTATTAATTCAGGAAATGATCCTCCCATATTTTCGGTAAGTGCGGGAACTAATAAATAAATGAAGGGATTCTCTAAACCAAGAAATGTGTATCCGTAACGGATTGCCCTGCGGAGAATACGTCGTATCACATAACCTGCCTTGTTATTAGATGGTATTTGTCCGTCAGAAATTGAGAATGACACAGCTCTGAGGTGATCGGCAATTACTCTGAATGCAATATCCCATTCCTCTTTTTCTCCATATTTTTTACCGGATATCCTGGAAAGTTCCTGTATAACAGGTTGAAATATATCTGTGTCGTAATTTGACTGCTTCTTCTGAACCACCATACTTAATCTTTCGAATCCCAGCCCCGTATCTACATGTTTTTTCGGAAGGGTCTCAAGACTACCATCTGCTTTCCGGTTATACTGGATAAAAACGAGATTCCATAATTCGATGACAAGAGGGTGATCTTTATTGATAAGACTTCTGCCACTTATTTTTTCTCTCTCTTTATCATTTCGTAAATCAACATGGATCTCTGAGCATGGACCGCATGGACCGGTATCACCCATCTCCCAGAAATTATCCTTTTTTGATCCGCCGATTATTCTTTCTTTATTAATTACTCCTGCCCAGAATTCAAATGCTTCCTCATCTTTTGCCAGGTTTTCCTCTTTATTTCCTTCAAAAACTGTTGCGTATAGTCTGTTTTTATCAATTCCAAGTTTGTCAACCAGGAATTCTATACTCCAGGTAATTGCTTCCTTTTTGAAATAATCTCCGAATGACCAGTTGCCAAGCATCTCAAACATGGTATGGTGATAAGTATCGTGTCCTACTTCTTCAAGATCATTATGTTTTCCCGAAACTCTTAAACATTTCTGGGTATTGGCTATTCGTAGATTATTTGGCTTTTTATTACCAAGAAAAATATCCTTAAATTGGTTCATTCCTGCATTGGTGAACATTAATGTTGGATCATTTTTTATTACCATTGGTGCAGATGGAATGATATAATGATGTTTTTCTCTGAAAAACTCAAAAAATGCTTCTCTGATTTGGTTTGAAGTCATGGAGTATGTAGCTAAATGTTAATTCAAATTCTAAGCCCTTTATTCAGAGCTTGTAAAATTAATTTATTTACCTTACTTTTGCATCCATATAAACATTTTTTTCTTTTTAATAATATTAAGGAGAATATGGCAAGAAGTAAATATAAATTCAATTCCGAATCTCTGCGTTTTGATAAAATTCAGTTAAGCTTCAGAGCAAAAACATTCAGATTCCTTTCCTATTTTCTGGCAAGTGTGTTATTAACAATCGTTTATTATGTGATATTTACGCTTTTCTTTGATTCTCCAAAGGAAAAAATATTGCTGAGAGAGTTAAACCAGATGACACTCCAGTATGAACTTATGCAGAAAAAGCTGGGAAGGATGGATAATGTATTATCAAACCTGGGAGAAACAGATGATAATATTTACCGTACAATTTTCGAAGTTGAACCTATACCAGGTTCAATACGTGAAGCAGGTATGGGTGGTATTAACAGGTATTCAGAACTTGAAGGATTTGAAAATGATGAGATTGTAATTGAAACAGCTAAGGCACTCGATAAGATCAGGAAGAAGATGTATGTTCAATCAAGATCATATGATGATTTGATAGAGCTGGCAAGGAACAAAGAAGAAATGATTGCGTCTGTTCCTGCAATTCAACCAATATCGAATAAAGATTTGAAACGGACTGCTTCCGGCTTTGGTTACAGGATACACCCAATTTACAAGATACGTAAATTCCATTATGGAATCGATTTTACTGCTCCAAGAGGAACAGAGATCTATGCTACCGGGGATGGTAAAATTATCTCAGTAAGAAGTTCAAAAAGAGGATTTGGGAATCATATTGTAGTAGATCATGGATACGGGTTTGAGACACTTTATGGTCATATGACCAGTTTTAATGTTAAGAAAGGGCAGAAAGTTAAACGTGGTGATGTGATTGGCTTTGTTGGAAGCACGGGAACTTCGACCGCTCCACACCTTCATTACGAAGTACATAAGAACCATAAAAGAGTGAATCCAATTAATTATTTCTTTAACGACCTTACTGCCGAAGAGTATGACAGAATGATAGAAATATCTATGAAAAGCGGACAAACTTTCGATTAGTCAATATGGAATAATATGCTGATAAAAATATATCTTGTTCTTTTATCAATCGGGTTTAATCTGGTAAACCCGATTTTTTTTTCTCCTTTCCATAATTTAAACATTGATACATTCTGTCAAATTGATTCTCTCTCTTCTTATACTGTTTCTCATGTCAAAGTGCTTATTCCTACTTTCCTTGGGAATGAGCAACGAAACTACTATGGTAATGAAGCTCCTTCGCGATTGGATGTTATCTGGAAGTTATATCTTGGAGAAGGTGAGACTGTTATATCCCGGAAAACAGGCACGAAAAAATGGAAAGGAGCGGGATGGACAGGACAACCACTTCTTGTCAGCGAGGATTCTCTGCTTTATCTTATTCAGGGAGCTTACGATCACAAATTAAAAAAAATAAAAGCCACATCAGGCGAGATTGTGTGGGAATATGAATTTGATGATGTGGTGAAGGGAACCGGAACCATATGGGTGAATAAAAAGGCTGATGATTTACGTGATAAATATGTACTTCTTCAGGGTAGTCGCCTTGGTACAGGGTATTTCCTGGATTCAAAACATATTCCAAGCTACAGGGCAATATCATATTTTAGCGGTGAGGAATTATGGAGACTTGACAGCAAATGGATGGATAGCTATAGTCGCGATGTAGACGGATCGGCTCTTATTATTAATGATACAGCATATATTGGTCTTGAAAATTCGTTGTTCACAGTTTTTGATCCCGATTACCAGAATGCCCGCTGGATTGACAGTATGTTACAGCCTAAAATAATTCAGGAACGACAACTATATCTGAAAAAAGATGTTTTGGACCATAAATATAATGTTGTCACCGAATCTTCTCCCAGTCTGCTGAATGATCATATTTATATTGCTTCAGGATCAGGACATGTATGGGGTTATAATTTGAAGACTAAAGAACTGGATTGGGATTATTATATTGGATCGGATTTGGACGGATCGGCAATTGTTACAGGTGACAGTTGTATTCTTATTTCAGTTGAAAAACAATATATTAAAGGTAAAGGTGGTGTGTTAAAACT
>DAOVLD010000205.1 GCA_030631445.1 Bacteroidota bacterium | reverse complement strand
CTTATTGATGGCAACCGTTTTAAACCTTACAAATCGATTCCCTACAGTTGTATTATTAAGGGCGATGGAAAATTCAGTGCAATAGCTGCAGCTTCAATTCTTGCAAAAACATACCGTGACGATTTTATGGAAAAAATTCATGAGGAATTTCCGGATTACAACTGGTTTAATAACAAAGGATATCCAACTGCTAAACACCGTCATGCCATTTTTGAAATGGGTATCACTCCATATCATCGAAAAACATTCAGGCTGCTGAATAACCAGATGAGAATAGATCTATAGTTTCCGGGGACTGGCTATTTCGCCGACCACTTCTTCTTACTTCTTGCTTTTCTTTGGAGTCTAATAGTCGAAAGGTCAAAAGTCTAAAAGTTACGAAGGTTTATAAGTTAAACGTTATACGTTTTTGGCAAATTAATTACGTTATTAATAACGTAATTAATAACGTAATTAACAACGTTATTCTTTTTTCTTAATGACTACTTAATGACTTTTTATTTATTTCTTCCGACTCTGCCAGGAACGCCTTCGGCGCACTCTGGCAGGTCTATTGTATAACTTCTTAATAACTACCTGTAACGCCGCATCACAACTCTTCAATTTTAGTCATTTTAGCTCATTTTAGTCATCTGCAATTTCATCATTTTATCATTTTATCATTTCTTCACCATACTTTTTAACATATCATAATCCTGTATCGTGTTCCAAATTAAAGTATATATTTGTATTTCAATAAGTCAGTTAATCTGTTAATTAAATTATAATAAAATGAAAAAACTGCTTTTACTACTTATCAGTCTTATTTTAGCCCTTAACCTTAGCGTTAAAGCTGACGAAGGGATGTGGATGTTACCATTGCTTAAAAAGCTTAATATGGGGACTATGACTGAACTTGGTTTTAAATTATCTGCCGAAGAGATTTACAGCATTAATCATTCAAGTATCAAAGATGCCATTGTTATGTTTGGTCGTGGATGTACTGCTGAAATTGTATCAGACCAGGGTCTTTTACTTACAAATCACCATTGCGGCCTCGGACGTATCCAATCACACAGTTCTGTTGAACACAATTATCTTGAGGATGGATTCTGGGCAATGTCAAAAGAGGAGGAGTTGTCAAATCCCGGTTTAAGAGTATCCTTTCTTGTAAAGATCGAAGATGTTTCAGAGAGATTAAATTCAGCCCTCAGTGATACAATGAACGAGGGTGAACGTTACAGGAAAATAAGGGATATTAGTAAAGAGATTGAAAATGCTGCAACCGAAGATAATCACTATTCAGCAAGGGTGCAGTCGTTTTTCGGTGGTAACTATTTCTATTTAATGGTTTATGAAACTTATAATGATGTTCGTTTTGTCGGAGCTCCTCCTTCGTCAATCGGGAACTATGGTGGCGACACAGACAACTGGATGTGGCCACGGCATACAGGTGATTTCAGTGTTTTCAGGGTTTATTCCGGACCGGATGGAAAACCTGCAGAGTATTCAGAAGATAATATTCCTCTGAAACCAAAACATTATTTACCTGTTTCAATAAAAGGAGTTGAACCTGATGATTTTGCCATGGCACTTGGTTATCCGGGCGGAACACAACGTTATATGACTTCTTATAGTATCGAAGAACAACTGCAGGTCACCCATCCCAACAGGATAAATATCAGGGGTATACGCCAGGAACTGATGATGCAGGATATGGAAGCCAGTGAAAAGGTACGTATCCAATATTCATCAAAATATTCCAGATCAAGCAACGGTTGGAAAAATTCAATTGGACAAAGTAAAAGTCTGAAAAGATTGAAAATTAAGCAGGAAAAACAGGAAATTGAAGACAAGTTTAGCAAATGGATTGCAGCTGATCCGGTAAGGAAAGAGAAATATGGCGAAGCTCTTGACCTGATAAAAAAATCTATCGAAGGACGGGCTGATTTTCGGCATTCACAACAGTATCTTATGGAGTGCTTTCTTTTTGGAAGTGAAGTTGTTGGTGCAGCTATGGGAGGCGTAACGCTGTTAGCTGCTTTGCAGGGAGAGGATCAGGAAAAAACCGATAAAGCTATTGAACAGATCAAAAATAGAATGGGCGATTTTTTCAAAGACTATAATATGCCTACCGACCGGAAGATCAATAAAGCCATGTTCAGGCTGTTTGCCGAAAATGTTGACAGTAAATATCAACCCGACATTTACAAAACTATCAATAGTAAATTTAAGGGTGATTATGAAAAGTTTGTTGACAAAATGTTCGATAAATCAATCTTTGTTTCCGAAGAACGCATGACAGAATTCCTTAATAATCCGAATGCAAAAATACTTGAAAAGGATCTTGCTTTCCAGGCTGCAAATTCCATTTTGGACAAATACCGTGAACTTAGACAGAAAACCTCTGAATTTGACATGAATCTGGACAAGGGAAGACGGCTTTTTATTGCAGGTTTACTGGAAATGCGAAAAGGAGGAATATTCTATCCCGATGCAAACTTTACAATGCGCCTGACTTACGGAACAGTGGGAGGTTATAATGCTAAAGATGCAGTCTGGTTTAACTATTACACCACTCTTGAGGGTGTTATGGAAAAAGAAGATCCGGATAATTATGAATTCATTGTTGATGAAAAGCTAAAGAAGCTATATGAAGAAAAAGATTACGGCAGATATGCTGATGAAAACGGATATATGCCGGTATGCTTCCTTACCAATAACGACATTACAGGCGGCAATTCAGGAAGTCCCGTTCTGAACGGAAACGGTGAACTTATCGGGCTTGCTTTTGACGGTAACTGGGAAGCAATGAGTTCGGATATAACTTTCGAAGAAAAACTGCAAAGATGTATTGTTGTAGATATCCGGTATGTGTTGTTCATTATGGATAAGTATGCAGGCGCCAAAAACCTGATTGAGGAAATGGATATTGTAATGTAAAAAACCTCATCACTTTTGCCTTTTTACTTTTACTCAAATCCGTTCCAGCCCTGTGCTTTGATCTTAACCGGAATCCCATCCGCGGTGATAAGGTTACATCCTTGGCTTTTTTCAGTAATGTGACCAATTGGATGAATAAAACCTGTTTCTTTTATTTTTTCAAAATCATCCAGCGGCACGGTGAACAGTAATTCGTAATCTTCACCTCCGTTAAGAGCTGCAGTCATGGGATCAAGCTGAAATTCACCTGCAAGTTTTTCAGTTTCTTTATCAACAGGTATTTTCTCGTGGTAGATCTTACAGCCCAAACCTGAACTTTTGCAAATATGAAGGATATCGGAAGAAAGTCCGTCTGAAATGTCAATCATTGATGAAGGCCTTACTTTTTCTTCTTTTAGCTTTTTAATTACATCAGCCCTGGGTTCGGGTTTTAATTGCCGTCGCAGAACATATTCGTAACTACCAAGATCGGGCTGGGTACCGGGAATTTCCGCGAAAATCTTTTTTTCTCTTTCAAGCAGTTGCAGACCTAAGTACGCAGCACCAAGATCGCCGGTAACACATATAATATCATTTATTTGAGCAGAATCCCTGAAAACAATATCTTTTTCAGATGCATGTCCTATGGCTGCAATGCTGATAGTCAGGCCGGTAAGAGAAGATGAGGTGTCGCCTCCAACAAGATCAACACCGTAGTTGTCGCAAGCTAAATATATCCCCTCATATATAAGATCAATATCTTCAACAGTAAATTTGCCGGAGATTCCTAACGAAATAATCATTTGGGTCGGGTCGGCATTCATCGCATATATATCGGAAAAGTTAATAACTGCTGCTTTATATCCAAGATGTTTCAAAGGTGTGTAAATAAGGTTAAAATGAATTCCCTCAAGTAGGATGTCTGTAGTAACAACTGTCTGATCTTTCCCATGATCAATTACAGCAGCATCATCTCCTACTCCTTTTTTTGTGCTTTTATTCTTTATACGGATTTTCCTGGTCAGGTGATCGATCAAACCGAACTCTCCCAATTCTGATATTGGCGTTTTTTTTTCTTTATCTGTCATAAATCTGGAATGCTTAAATG
>DAOVLD010000076.1 GCA_030631445.1 Bacteroidota bacterium | reverse complement strand
TTTAAGAGATGCTTCAGAGCTTTTTACACTGTATTTTGCTGCACTGAGATCAGCTTTAGCCATTTTGTATGAAGCTTCGGCAGATTCATAGTCTGATTCAGAGATAGTTTGTTGTTCCCAGAGTTTTTTGTTCCTCTCGTAAGAAAGTTCGCTTTGAACATATTGAGCTTCAACCTGGGCTAATCTGGCTTTGGCAGAGTTAAGTGAAGCTCGCACCCTGTTACGCATGGAAATATATGTGTCGGGTTTGATTTTCAGTAAGAGCTTGCCTTCTTCAACATATTCTCCCTCTTTAATAAAAAGATTTACAATCTCCCCTGAAACATCAGGGCTGATCTTTACTTCCGTTTCAGGTTGAATTTTACCATTGGCAGTAATGGTTTCTACAATAGTACGTTTTTCACCTTTTTCTACAGCAACTTCAAATGTTTCTGCTTTGCCAAACCATCCGGCTTTCTTGCCTATAACAGCCAGGATAACAACCAGAACGGTAATAACAATGACAATACGAAGGGTCTTATTAATTTTCATTTTTATTGGGGGTTTAATGTTATAAACTTAGTTCTATTCCACGGTAAAAATCAAGCACTTTTACTTTAAAAATATATTCATATTTAGCTTGTAACAGATCTGATTGAGTTCTGGCAAGCTGGTTCTTTGAAGTTTTATAGTCAATAGTGTTAACCAGGCCTACATTAAATTTTTGTTCAGTGTATCTGAATGATTCTTCCATTGAAACCAAAGCTCTTTGAGAAGAATGAAATTTTTTCAAAGATGCCATAGCATCAGCATATGCTTGCTGAATATCTTTATATAACATGTTTTTCTGGTACTCAAGATTGTACTGTGATCGTTCTATGTCAAGACGAGCATTACTAATAGCCTGATTAACCTGCCATCCGTTGAAAATGGGAACTGACAGACTTAGTGACAGACCGTAATTTACGTTGTCCTTCAACTGATCCATGAATGGATATTTTCCATAAGAAATTGGGAAATTAGTAACCGGGTCAACCTCGATAACTTTTTGCCTGATATCTGAATAACGAGTGTTGTATGAACCATTAAAACTTAACCGGGGGCTTCGTGCTCCTTTGGCAATATCAAGACCCATCTCTGAACTTTCGAGCTGGAATTCAGCACCTTTGATCTGAGGTTGAATTTTTATTGCTTCACTATAAACAGTCATAACAGGCTCTATCAATTCAGTCTTTTCCGGTATTTGCAACTCAGGAACAATAATATCGAAATCACCTACAGTATCCAGCTCCAGTAACTGGGTTAGATTTAATATCGAAAGATCAAGATAATTACCGGCATTAACCACCTGTAATTCTTCAGAAGCTGCCTGTGCCTGTATTTCCAGAAGACTTCCCCGTGCAAGACTCCCTGCAGCAACAAGCCTGGATGTCCGTTCAATCTGTTCCATTGTGATATTATGCTGGTTTTTAGCAACTTCCAGAAGCTCTTTGTTTAGTAATATCTGAAGGTAGGCAAGAGCGATACTAAGAGAGATATCATTTTTTATTTTTTCAACATCCTGAATGCTTGCCTGTAGATTATACCTGTTTTGCTCAATACTTTTACGGTTTGTGAATCCATTAAAGAGAGTTACTGAACTGTTAAGTGAAAAATAGTCGGACATAACAGTTTTATTATCGGTAAATCTATAAGTTGATTCATCCAGTGCTCTTCCAAACGAATATGAATGACCTGCACCTCCATTTAAAGAGGGAGCAAGATTATATTTTGATTGCTTTAAAGCATTTTGTTGAATATCAGCAGCAATCTCCTGCTGCTTAACCTGAAGATTATGCTCAATGGCGTAAAGAACACATTCCTCAAGGGTCCATTTTTTCCCCTGCCCAAGAGAATTATATGCAACCATCAGGGTGCCGGCCAGTGTTAATACTATAATAGAAATAAGTTTTTTCATAAACCCATGTTTTAAATATCTTTACAATAATATAAGACGAACAAAAGTAGCAATTAATTACATTTTAAATTTGTTTTATTTAGCACATTAATATGAGAGAGAAGACGATTTACGTTGATAGAATTGGCAATGTATTATTCATAAAAAAGCCCAAAGTTAAGAATATTAATATTAGGTTGTATGCCGATGGCAGGGTAAAGGCAACTTTGCCGGCTTTTTCATCATATTCACAGGCTATAAAAGTTGTTAGAAATAAAATTCCATGGATACTGAAACAAAGAAAAAAACTAAAAAAGCGCGAACTAAAACAACAAATAATTATTAATAGTGATACTGTTTTTCCTTATTTAAAACACAAAATGGAATTAATTCCTGTTGAAAGTATCAAGGGGCAAATTAGGATCTATAATGGGACACTTAAAATTTTATATCCGGAAGGGATAAATATTGAGGATAAGTATATTCAGGATTTTATCCGAAAGGGAATTACAGAAGCAATAAGAATTGAAGCTAAAAATTTTCTTCCACAAAGAGTAGAAGAGCTGGCTGATAAATATGGATTTAGCTACAGGAAAGTGTTTGTTAAAAATGCAAAAACCTTGTGGGGAAGTTGTTCGTCAAAGAATAATATTAACCTGAACCTTCATTTAATGCGACTACCGGAAAGGTTACAGGATTATATTATTATTCATGAACTGGCACATACCGTGTATCGAAACCATGGTGTGAAATTCTGGAAGCAGCTTGACCTTTACATGGGCGATGCCCGGTTATTGGCAAAGGAGCTGAAGAGTTACAAGATTAATGAATTGTGAAGGAAGAAGAGCAGAGAGCAGAGAGAAGAGAGCGAAGAGTGAAGAAGGAAGAAGAAGAGATGAAAGATGAGAGGTGAGGCATTCAAAACTTAAGGTACTGGTTACTCCTTATTTCTGGAAAACATTAAAAAAAATATTCCTATCCGTAAACGTTTGAAATAACCCTTATGTGATTTTTGTGTTAAAAAACAACAATCATCCTGAAAATAAACAGTATAAGAGGCTTGAAGAATAGAAAAAATCAATATTTTTAAGGTTTTGATTCGAAAAACCTTCTACAAATCATAATAGAAAAATTTGGAAAATGAAAAAAACAAAACCCAAATTAAAATTCTGGCAGATCTGGAATATGAGTTTCGGATTTTTAGGGATACAATTCGGATTTGCCTTGCAAAATGCCAATGTCAGCAGGATATTTGAAACCCTTGGAGCAAGTGTTGAAAATATTCCCATATTATGGATAGCGGCACCGGTAACAGGATTGATAGTTCAGCCTATTATTGGGCATATGAGTGACAAAACATGGGGAAAATTTGGACGCAGGCGTCCATATTTCCTTATCGGAGCGATTCTTGCTTCGATAGCTTTAATTATAATGCCTAACTCTCCGGTCCTGTGGATGGCAGCTGGTATGTTGTGGATAATGGATGCCTCCATTAATATTTCCATGGAACCGTTCAGGGCATTTGTAGGGGATATGCTTTCTTCGGAACAGAGAACCAGGGGGTTTGCCATGCAGAGTTTTTTCATTGGCACCGGTGCGGTAATTGCTTCGGCATTACCCTATATTATGACTAACTGGCTTAACATTTCCAATACCGCGGAAGAGGGGATACCTCCTTCAGTAAAATTTGCTTTTTATACCGGTAGTATTGTTTTCTTCCTTGCTGTATTATGGACGGTTATAAGGACCAAAGAATATTCTCCGGAGGAATTAAGATCATTTTCTGATTCTGAAGAAGAGGACGATAAATACGAGAACGGGATTAAAATGTCGCCCGGGAGGTTTTATAAACCCGCGGGTTTCTGGATTCTGGGTGGTCTGATATTCAGCCTTATTATTTATTGGAGATCCTTCGAAGCTGAACTCTATATTTTGTCTGTGGGTTTTATGGCATTTGGGGTGATTCAGCTTATAACCGGGGCTTTTGCTTCAAAGGGGAAATATAAAAGCGGACTTGTAGAGGTGATCACCGACCTTTTTAACATGCCCAAAACTATGAAACAACTGGCTTTTGTTCAGTTCTTCTCCTGGTTTGCCCTGTTTTCTATGTGGATATATTCAACATCAGCCGTAACAAGCCATATTTATGGTACAACGGATACAACCTCTGAATTATATAACAACGGTGCTGACTGGGTGGGGATATTGTTTGCTGTTTATAACGGGTTTGCAGCTTTAGTGGCATTTTTATTACCAGTGCTGGCAAAACTGACCAACAGAAAGATAACCCATATGATTTCTCTATTCGCAGGAGGATTAGGTCTTATTTCAATTTACTTCTTTAACGATCCAAACCTTCTTATTATATCTATGGTAGGAATAGGCCTTGCATGGGCAAGCATCCTCGCAATGCCGTATGCTATTCTTACCGGATCGTTACCGGTGAACAAAATGGGTGTATATATGGGAATATTCAATTTCTTCATTGTAATTCCACAGATCATGGCTGCCAGCATCCTGGGGTTGATGGTTAAAAACCTGTTTGGTGGTGAAACTATTTATGCGCTCATTACAGGAGGGGTTTCCATGTTTATTGCAGCAATATTAGTGGTTTTTGTTGATGATGTGGATGAAATATGAAACAAGTGATTGAGTCTGTCTATAAACTATAAATTTCTTTTATAAAAAATAACAAATCTCAAAAAACAAAAAACAAATAATACTCAATGTTTGAAAAAACAAAAAACAAACAGCACATATAAATAAATTAGTTTGATTTTTTAGTTATTGGAATTTGAGATTTATTTGAAATTTGGTGCTTGTTATTTGGTGCTTATGTAATTTTTATTTGGATTGAGGATAGCGGATAATATTTAGAAACAAACAAATAAACTTTTTTAATGAACTCGCATATTAAGCATAATGAATGGCTGATTGTTGAAGATGGGTTTGACCCGGAAAACAATCTGGCTTCGGAAAGCATTTTTTCTCTTGGTAACGGACAGATGGGGCAAAGAGCAAATTTTGAAGAGAAATATAGTGGTGAAACTCTCCAGGGAAGTTATATCGCCGGGGTATATTATCCGGATAAAACCCGCGTGGGATGGTGGAAGAATGGATATCCTGAATATTTTGCTAAAGTACTTAATTCAACAAACTGGATTGGAATTAATGTCCGGATAGATGATGAAGAGCTCGATCTTTCCACTTGCAGGGTTCTTGATTTTAAAAAGGTGTTGAATATGCGTGATGGATACCTCGAGAGAGCCTTCAGGGCAAAACTGAATAGTGGTAAAATTGTTCGCATCAAAGCGAAGAGATTTCTCAGTATTGTTGATACGGAAATTGGCGCAATACGTTATTCTGTTATTCCTGAAAACTTCAACGGTAATATAAATTTTGAACCATACCTCGACGCTGATGTTAAGAACGAGGACTCGAATTATAATGAAAAGTTCTGGGATGAAGTTAGCAGACATGCCGGAAGTGGAGAGGGTTATGTAATGGTAAAAACAAAAAAGCTGGATTTCCATGTTTGTACCGGAATGCGGTATTTGGTGGAGAAAAACGGAAAAATTCAGAAGGTAAAGCCAATTGTAAGCGACAGAAAAAAATATGTTGCAAACAGCATAGATGTTCAGGTAAAAAAAAGTGATGAGATTGTAATATATAAATATGCTTCAAGCCTTTCCACACAGAATTATACACTGGAGAATATAATGGAAAATGCTGCGGAAGTATTGAATAAAGCAATTGACAAAGGATTTGATAATCTGCTTAAGGAACATGCCAAAGCATGGATTGAAAAATGGAAGGAATGCGATATTGTTATTGGCGGGGATATTGCAGCGCAACAGGGTATCAGGTTCAATATTTTCCATCTTAACCAAACGTATACCGGAACAGATGCCAGATTGAACATAGGCCCCAAGGGTTTTACGGGAGAAAAATACGGGGGAAGCACTTACTGGGATACCGAAGCTTATGCCTTGACGTTTTATTTGAATACTGCAGGTGCGAAAGTTGCACGGAACTTATTGTTGTACCGGTATAAACATCTGGGAAAAGCTATTGAGAATGCCGGCAAACTGGGCTTTAAAAATGGGGCGGCTTTGTATCCAATGGTTACCATGAATGGAGAAGAATGTCATAATGAATGGGAAATAACGTTTGAGGAAATACATAGAAATGGGGCTATAGCTTATGCCATATTCAATTATATAAATCATACCGGTGACAAAACCTATATGACGGATTGGGGTTTGGAAGTATTGATTGGGATCTCAAGATTCTGGAGTCAAAGGGTTAATTTTTCTGCTAATAAAAATAAATATGTGATACTTGGCGTAACCGGTCCTAACGAATATGAGAACAATGTAAACAATAACTGGTATACTAATACTATTGCAGTGTGGACACTGGAATATACTCTTGAAGCATTAAATTATGTCAAAAATAAAACTCCGGATAAATACGGCAAGTTGCTTGATAAATTAAATTTTAATTTTGAGAAGGAGACAAAACATTGGAAAGAGATCGTACAGAATATGTATTTTCCTTACGATAATAAACAGAAAATTTTCCTTCAGCAGGATGGTTATCTGGATAAAGAACAATGTGTTGCCGAAGATATTGATCCGGATATCAGGCCATTGAACCAACACTGGTCATGGGACAGGATCCTGCGTTCATGTTTTCTTAAACAGGCAGATGTTTTGCAGGGGATTTATTTTTTTGAAGACCGGTATGATATAGAGACAATAAGAAGGAATTTTGAATACTATGAGTCACGAACCGTACATGAATCATCTCTTTCAGCCTGTATTCATTCTGTTTTGGCAGCAAAGGCAGGTGATATTGATAAAGCATATGAGCTATACCTTCGGACTGCACGACTTGATCTGGACGATTATAATAACGAAGTTGCTGAAGGATTACATATCACAAGTATGGCAGGAGCCTGGATGGCTATTGTTGAAGGATTTGGAGGTATGAGAGTGCGTAATGGAAAACCCTGCTTTAACCCGTTGATCCCTGAAAAGTGGAAAAATTATTCGTTCAGCATAAAATTCCGGGGAAGGTTATTGATAATCAACGTAAGAAAAAATGAAGTATTGATCAAAAACAGATCTGAAAAAAGTGTTCCAGTTATCGTTTATGGTAATGAATATGAACTTCCGGGACATGGGGAGAAAGTATTTACGAAGAAATAATTTAGACATTTAGCACCTTTTATGTTATCTTTAAAAACTCTAAAAATCATATAAATCATTAATTAAAAAGGAGTTTAAAATGACTAATAAAAATTCAAAATTCAGATCCGGAGTTCTATTTGGTGATGAGGTGAAAGAGTTGTTTGATTATGCTAACAGGAATAATTTTGCCATTCCTGCTGTTAACGTTATCGGGACAGATTCAGTAAACGCTGTTTTGGAAACCGCCCGGGAAGTAAATTCCCCGGTAATTATTCAATTTTCCAATGGCGGAGCAATATTTTTTGCCGGGAAAGGACTTTCAAATGAAAATGAAAGAGCCGCAGTAGCAGGTGCAATCTCAGGAGCACAACATGTTCATGCTTTGGCTAAACAGTATGGAGTACCGGTTATCCTGCATACCGACCATGCCGCAAAAAAGCTGCTTCCGTGGATTGACGG
>DAOVLD010000091.1 GCA_030631445.1 Bacteroidota bacterium | reverse complement strand
CTCCGGCTTCAGACAGGAAATTAACCATATTGCATGAGGCAAACATCTATAATTTCAATATTAATGAGCTAAGGGATACATGGTTCAGGACTTCTTACATCCTGGATAAAAAACAGTCTATCAGCGATTCGGCTCTGAAAAGGTTTAATAATTACAAGAAAAATAAGCTTTCATATAATTTTAAAGAGTTTACCGGGAGGTTTGAATCTTATGGTATCAGTCCTGATCGCAGAAAAGAGACAGGTGTAAAAACTGCTATAATAAGGGAAAAGGGTGTTAACGGTGACAGGGAAATGGCGTATGCAATGTATCTGGCAGGGATGGATGTTAAAGATATCCACATGACAGACCTGGTGTCAGGCAGAGAGAATCTTGAAGATGTAAATATGATAGTTTTTGTTGGCGGGTTTTCAAATTCCGATGTCCTTGGATCCGCGAAAGGATGGGCAGGAGCATTCAGATACAATGAAAAGGCGAAAACCGCACTTGAAAACTTTTATAAACGCGATGATACACTTAGTCTTGGTATTTGTAACGGTTGTCAGTTAATGGTTGAACTTGATCTTGTCTATCCAAATCATGAACAATTCAATAAAATGTTATTTAATGAATCCGGCAAATTTGAATCAGCGTTTCTGAATGTGGATATCCGGAAGAACCATTCAGTTATACTCGGATCACTTGAAGGATATCGGCTTGGTATTTGGGTAGCTCACGGAGAAGGTAAGTTTTCACTGCCTGAAGATGAAACGAAATATCATATTCCTGTTAAATTCACTAACCGGGAATATCCGGGCAATCCTAATGGTTCGGATTATGCTGCTGCAGCAATATGTTCTGATAATGGCAGACATCTGGCTATGATGCCGCATCTTGAGAGGGTTTTCCTGCCATGGCAATGTGCACATTATCCCGCTGAACGTAAAGATGACCAGGTTACACCATGGATTGAAGCTTTCGTTAATGCAAGGAGATGGATAAAGGGAAGAAGGGAATAGTTGAAAGTTGAAAGTTTGTAAAGTTGAAAGTGAAGAATAAAGAGTTGAAAATTTATAAAGCTCAACGCCAACTTTCTACTTTATAACTTTTAACTTTATAACTTTACAACTTTATTTTTGCCTTTACGTTACTATACTAAATATAATCATGAAATTTCTAAGTTTTCTGATCAGTAAAGTTTTCCTTAAAAATCTTTCTATTGCAATACTAATTGCCGCGGGGGTTATTTTCGGAAGTCTCCTTCTCCTTCATATATACACAGGTCATGGACGAGTCAGACAAGTGCCGGATTTCAAAGGGATGAGCCATGAAGAGGTGGAAAAAGTAGCGAAAAAACATAAGTTGCAATTCGTAATTATTGATTCTATTTATTCACAGCAGGTTGAAAAAGGACATGTGGTGCTCCAACATCCTGAAGCGGGTTTTAATGTTAAGAAAAACCGGAAAATATTTCTGACAATCAATGCTGTAAAACCCGAGATGGTAAAAGTGCCAAATGTAGTGGGATTGTCTCTCAGACAAGCCAAGGCATTACTCCAAACCAGCGGACTAATTATTGGAAAGTTAAGTTTTGTCCCCGACCTTGCGAGAAATAATGTCCTGAAACAAAAAAACAATGGTGTTGAGATTGAAGAGGGTGATTCACTTAAAAAGAATGCAGTTATTGACCTTGTGCTGGGTAAAGGATTAAGTAACCAAAAAACACATGTCCCCGATCTTGTTTCTCTCCATCTGGAAATTGCCAAACAGAAAATCATGGGGTCATCTTTAAACCTGGGTGCTTATACATTTGATGAAACTATTGAAAATGAAGAAGACTCAATAACTGCATTTATCTGGAAGCAAAATCCTGAATATGCCGAAAATTATCGTATACCATTGGGGTCATCAGTATATATTTGGCTAACTGTTGATTCAACTAAACTACCTCAATCTGACATAACAACTATAGAATTGGAGCTGGATAGTAGAAGAATGGAATAATGTCCCGAAAATCTTCCCGCTCCGCGGGATTAGATTTTCGAGGATCCTCGAAAAATTACAAAAATCTATGATTTTTTATTTTTCGGGAGAAGAGTGGAATAAAGGGGGTAAAGGGAATAGATGGAAGAGTGGAATGTTGGAAAGATGGAATAATGGAATAATGCCTGCCCTGTGAAATGCGACTAAGGAGCTATTTCTACAGGGGAATAATGGAAAAGTGGAACGTTTGAGCAAACTTGTTTGCGAAAACCTCATAGCCTGTCCCGAACTTGATTCGGGAAGCGGGTTGTGGGAAGGATTGTGGGAGCGAATAATGGTGGAATATTGGGAAGAGAAAAAGAGGCGACTGGGCGGCTAGGCGAGAAGGCGATAAAGAGAGAAATTCAATCTCAAACCTTAAACATTCTGAACTGAACTCGTAACACGAAACTCGTAACATTTTGAAATAATGGAATTTTCCAAAATAACTACATATTATCCTGAAAAATCACATTTAATACATCTAATCAGTATAATTGCTTTTTTCTTATTCTCAGGCAATGAAACTCTAGCCCAGGAAAAGCTTACAGGGTTATCAGTTAATCCTGTATTAATACAATATAACAAAACACACAGAAAAACTATTCTTTTAAAAAGCAAGGCAACACCGGATACTTTAACTCTCCCTTTTTTCGATGATTTTTCATCAACCAGGGTTGTCCCCAACCAGAACAGATGGACTGATAAAGATGTATTTGTTAATACTGAATATCCTGTTAACCCGGTATCAATTGGAGTAGCTACATTTGATGCAATTGATAATACCGGCGCCCTGTACGAAGATGCGAACTCTTTTAGTTTTGAAGCTGATCATCTTACATCCAAACCTATTGATCTTGATTATCCTGCTTCAGATAATATTTATCTTAGTTTTTATTACCAGGCAGGCTGGCATGAAAAACTATCTGATACACCTGAATACAGGGATTCACTTGTACTTGAGTTTTATTCACCTGAAGATACTCTATGGCATTCCGTGTGGTCTAAACCCGGATTCGACAGTTCTACCGTTTTTATCCCTGTAATTATTCCTGTTACTAATGAAAAATTCCTTGCTAATGGATTCCGCTTCAGGTTTAGGAACTGGGCCAGTCTGACATCAAACAATGATGATCCGGGTTTGGTTACTAACTGTGATCATTGGCATATTGACTATATTATCCTGGACAAGAACAGGAATCCGGCAGATACAATCCCTGAGGATGTTGCTTTTGTCCGTCCAATTCAATCATTATTAACTACATATGAATCAATGCCCTGGGATCATTTCCACGAAGCTTATTTATTCGAAATGGGAGCGAAAATACCTATATGGTATAAAAATAATGATGACCTTACGAGGAATGTTACAAGGGAATTCCAAATTACTGATGTTTATGAAAATTCCGTAGTCCATTCTTATACCGGGGGTGCTGACAATATAGATCCATGGGAGGTAATTAATTACGAATCTGGTTTGTTCTTTACATATAATACAAACAATTCCGATTCAGCATTGTTCGAGGTAAGAAGTTACCTGGTAACGGATGATTTTGATGAGAAAATAAATGACACTGTAGTTTATTACCAGAAATTCAATAATTATTTTGCTTACGATGACGGATCTGCTGAATCGGGATGGGGCATTGGCGATGGTGAAGCAGCTTACCAGTTTATAACTTACATCCCTGATTCGTTGCGAGCTATTCAAATCTATTTCAACCAGTCATTTAATAACGGCAACAGAATAAGTTTTACCCTGAAAGTATGGGGGGATAATGAAGGAAAACCAGGCGAATTGCTTTACAGTCAACCCGGTGAAGTACCAATATACAGTGATAGTCTGAACCAGTTCATTACCTATACGCTCGATACAACATTATATATCTCCGGTTTGTTTTATATTGGCTGGGAACAAAATCTTAATACATCATTAAATGTTGGTTTCGATTTTAACCGTGTAAGCAATAATAAATTATTTTATACTGATGTTGTTGACCAGCAAAAAATATGGATCCAGTCGGCAACCATTATACCAGGAGCTTTAATGATGCGCCCCGTGGTTGGTAAATCAATATTAACAGCCAATTTTATTGAAATACCTGTTAAGCCCTTAATAATCTATCCTAATCCTGCAAAAGAGTTTATAAATATTTCAGCACCGGGAGAAACCTGTTTTTCCGGATGCCGTATTTTAATCTTTAATATCTATGGGAAGCAGGTCTTTTCATCCGGAAATTTCAATAAAAGGATATCTGTTGAAAGACTTGATCCGGGTATCTATTTTGTAAGGATCACTAAAAATGGAATTCCTGTTGGATCAGCAAAATTTATTCATATTCGTTAAACTGATTAATTTACAAATTAATCTTAATTCCTTATGCTCTTTTTCACTTTATACTTTTTACTTTTGTTTTTTATCTTCTGCATGAATAATGCAGGTTAAACTGACCGGACAAAATAATGTTGAAACCAAATATCATGGATGATCGTGATGAGATGTATGAACATTTCCATTATGAAGTTGATAAAGGTCAAAGTCCGTTACGCATTGATAAATACCTGGTTAATAAACTTGAGAATGTTTCACGCAACAGGGTGCAGAATGCTGCTGATGCCGGCAACATACTTGTAAATAAAAAACCTGTTAAGTCAAATTATAAAGTAAGACCCGCTGATACAATAAGTATTGTCATGTCTTATCCCCCAAGGGAAATTGAAATTATTCCTGAGAATATACCCCTGGACATAATATATGAGGACGACCACCTTATTGTATTGAATAAAAAAGCGGGAATGGTTGTTCATCCCGGTCATGGAAATTTCGAAGGCACACTGGTTAATGCACTGTACTATTATTTCAAAGACCTGCCACTTTTCCAGTCAGGCGAAATAAGAGCAGGACTTGTACACAGACTTGACAAAGACACAAGTGGTCTGCTGGTTATCGCAAAAACTGATATGGCGCACAATAAGCTGGCTAAACAATTCTTTAACAGGACAATTGGGCGAAAATACCTGGCAATAGTCTGGGGGGAACCCAAACAAGCTGAAGGCACTATTACCGGACATATTGGCAGGAATCCAAAAGACCGGGTTAAAATGTTTGTTTTCCCTGATGGTTCACATGGAAAACATGCGGTTACTCATTATAAAGTATTAGAATACCTGGGATATATAAGTCTTGTTGAATGTAAGCTTGAAACAGGGAGGACACATCAGATACGTGTACATTTCCAGCATATAAAACACCCTCTTTTCAACGACAGGGATTATGGAGGCGACAGAATTCTCAGGGGAACTACTTTCACGAAATATAAACAATTTGCGCAGAATTGTTTCAAGATACTACCCCGCCAGGCATTACATGCACAATCACTCGAGTTTATTCATCCTGCAACCGGTAAACCAATGGCATTCGACTCAAACCTCCCGGATGATATGGCAACGGTTATTGAAAAATGGAGAAAATATACAGGAAACAGACAGTAGAACGAAGTAACCTTATAGAATGTCCAGTTTTTTTTGGGAACACCTTTAAAATTAATTATTTTGTGAGTAAATAAGTAAATTCCAAATAACAAATAACAAATAACAAATAAGTTCCAAATAACAAATAACAAAAAGTCAAAATAGAGTTAACCTATATATTGTTTTTTCTTCTTTCTGTTTTCTTTTTTTGAACTTTGAATATTGTAATTTATTTGTATTTTGGTGCTTGTTTTTTGTGATTTCTATGCAATTTGGTGCTTGTTTTTTGTGATTTATTTGTTATTTGGTACTTGTTTTTTGTGATTTTTTATATTTACTAAAACTTTCGGACTTTATACACAGACTCTAATTTATAACTTCATTAGTTGCAACACATGAAAAAGAACATTGCTGTTATAGCCGGAGGAAATTCCTCAGAGTTTCCTGTATCAATAAGAAGTGCGGAACAGATAGCCGGAGAACTTGACCCCGATAAATATGACGTTTACAAAATCATTATTAAAGGAACAAACTGGATTATTGAAGATGAAAAGACCGGACAGATCCCGGTGAACAAAGATGACTTTTCCTGCAATACTCCCACGGGGAAACTGAAATTTGATTGTGCACTTATAACAATCCATGGCACTCCGGGTGAAGATGGCAAATTGCAGGGATATTTTGAATCACTGAACATCCCATACACAACCTCAGGAATTCTCTCTTCATCTCTCACATTCAATAAAAAAGCAACCAAACTATTCCTGAAACCATTTGGCATCCTTTCTCCCGCATCAATATATCTTTACAAAGGGGAACTTATTAAAACAGAAACAATTATCGACAAGCTGGGACTTCCGGTTTTCGTTAAACCCAATCAAAGCGGCTCTAGTTTTGGTGTTACAAAAGCAGATAATGAAGCCACCCTTGAAAAAGCAATAAACCACGCATTTGAAGAAGGTGATGAAATAATTATTGAAGAATTTATTGAAGGTTCTGAAATAACCTGTGGCTTGCTGAAAGCAGGAAGCAAGGAAATTATTTTCCCTTTATGTGAAATAGTAAGCAAGAACGAGTTTTTTGATTATGAGGCTAAATATACTCCATCAAAAGCTGAAGAGATAGTACCTGCCCGGATATCCGCAGATAAAACAAGAGAATGTCAGTCACTAGCTTCATATATTTATTCTGCCGTTGACTGCAAAGGAATTGTAAGAATAGATTTTATTCTTTCGGGCGATAAGTTTTACTTCCTTGAAGTGAACACTATTCCCGGGATGAGTGCTGAAAGCATTATTCCTAAAATGGCAAGGAAATATGGTATTAGTCTGAAAGAACTATATACACTTGTTATCGATGATGCTTTCATACGTTATCAAACATAAAAGGGAGCACATGAACAGACAAGATTCCGATCTCCAAATGCATCATCAACACGGCTAACTGCCGGCCATAGTTTATTCTCAATAACCCATTTCAATGGAAAAGCAGCTTTTTCCCTTCCATATGAATGGTTCCAGTGATCTG
>DAOVLD010000123.1 GCA_030631445.1 Bacteroidota bacterium | reverse complement strand
TGTTGTCTTTATTCTGATAAACAAGGAGAAGCTCTTGGCTATTTTCAGAAAGCATTTGAGTTTGATAATAATATTGCTCCGGATATTCATTTGTTGCTCGGAAGGGCATATCAATATAATTATCAGTTTGATAAAGCAATTAAAGAATATCAGATTTACCTGGAAGCGCTTACGGAAAAGGAAAAGAAAAAACTGGATTTTGATATTGAACGATGGATGCAGGAGTGTCGAAATGGAATTGAATTGATGAAAGATACCCTGCGCATAGAGATTACAAATATTGGTAATTACGTAAACTCTAAAAAGGATGATTATAATTCAGTTATCTCGAAAAATGAAAAAAGGATGTATTTTACATCAAGACGACCATTCTATGCAAGACCTGACAGAAATTATTTTGATAACAAATTTAATGAGGATATTTATGTAAGCTATTATGAAGATGGCAATTGGGGTTTGGCTCAAAATCTTGGAAAAACTGTTAACAGTAAATATAATGATGCGGTTCTTACTATTTCTCCCGATGCGCAAAAACTTTATTTATACAGAGGTGTTAAAAGAAAAGGAGATTTTTATGTGAGCGAAGCTAAAAAGGATAAATGGACATCTCCTAAAAAATTTTCCGGAAAGTTTAATTCTCGTTCTTCAAGGGAAACAACCCTCAATTTTAATGAAGATGGGAGTAAAGCAGTTTTTGTAAGTTCAAACAAGAAAGAATCAATAGGAGGTACTGATATCTTTTTTATCCGGAAAGGGCCAAATAATAAATGGGGAGAACCGGTAAATTTGGGCGTAACTATTAATACAACCTATGATGAAGAGGGTGTTTATATTGACTCAGTTGGAAATACATTGTACTTTAGTTCCACCGGGCATAATAGTATGGGCGGTTATGATATTTTTAAAACAACTATGGATGAAAAAGGCAACTGGTCGGAACCTGTGAATCTGGGTTTTCCAATAAATTCTCCATATAATGATTTATTTTATATACCTACCGGGGATACTGCTGTTTCATATTTCTCATCTGTCAGGCAGGATGGATATGGATATATGGATATTTATAAAATAACCTATTTGCCACCTCCTGAACCGGAAATAATTGAGGAGGAACCAGAACCTCTTGTTGATACTGTATTTATTGTAGTTACTGATACAGTAAAAATTGAGGAACCTGAACCCGAATTTATTGTAAGGGGTTCAGTATTAAATAGTAAGGATTCATCTCCTGTTGTGGCAAAACTCGAGGTAATTGATATGGATATTAACCAGGTGGTGGCTACCACTATTTCTGATCGTAGTGATGGCTACTATTCAGTTAAGCTTAAAGAGAAGAAAGATTACGGGATCGAAATTACAGCCCAGGGTTACCTTGTTTATCTCGATATTCTGGAAGTTGAAGAAGATTCAGAATCGAATGAATTTTTCCGTAATTTTCTTCTTAAACCTATTGAAGTTGGTGAAAAGATTATCCTAAAGAATATTTTCTTCGAATTTGGTAAAGCTGTGCTTACATCTGATTCATATATTGAACTGGGTAGTGTACTTAAACTTATGAGTACAAACCCGGGACTGAGAATAGAGATTTCAGGGCATTCAGATAATGTTGGTTCATATGCATTTAACCAGAAACTGTCTGAGCAAAGAGCTAAAGCAGTGGTCGATTATCTTGTTAGTTTGGGAATAGAACCTGCCAGACTTGAATATGCAGGTTATGCTTCATCACAGCCTGTTGCTAATAACGATACAGAAGAAGGAAGAGCTCAAAACAGAAGAGTTGAGTTTAAGATACTTAGCAAGTAAAGCCGGTAGTTTTTACTGATGCTTAAACAAATCTTTGGATTCCCGCTAAAATTGCGGCATTTTATCCCTGCTGCAAAAGATGTCTGTTTGCCTTATTGATCATCCTGTTTTTTTTACTTTTGTGAACAAATATTTACTATTAATCGATTAAATAATATGAAAGAAACCCCATTTATTAAGTACCATGAGAAGCTTGGTGGGAAGATTGTCCCATTTGCAGGTTTTAATATGCCGGTTGAATATAGTGGAATTACTGATGAACATATTAATGTGCGTGAAAAACTTGGGGTGTTCGATGTTTCGCATATGGGTGAATTTTGGGTTATTGGTCCAAAGTCATACAGGTTTGTACAACATATTACTTCAAATGATGTTTCCAAACTTACTGATGGACAAGTTCAGTATTCTTATTTCCCCAATGGTAAAGGAGGAATTATTGACGACCTTCTGGTTTACCGGTTCAGTAACGAAAAATACCTGATGGTAGTAAATGCTGCAAATATTGAAAAGGACTGGAACTGGTGTGTGGAAAATGCAACTAAAGCCGGGCTTGTGCCGGGGCAGGATCTTTTGAACGCTTCAGATGATATTGCTCAGCTTGCTATCCAGGGACCTCTTGCATTAAAAGCAATGCAGAAATTAACCGATTACCCGGTTGAAGAAATGAAATTCTATACATTCGTTGAAGTGAATTTCGCTGGCATTGAAAATGTGATTTTTTCAACCACCGGATATACAGGTGCCGGAGGTTGTGAGATATATATTCCGAATAAAAATTCTTCTGAATTATGGGAAGCTGTTATGAAGGCAGGAGAAGAGTATGGAATTAAACCAATTGGTCTTGGCGCCAGAGATACCCTTAGACTTGAAATGGGCTACTGCTTATACGGCAATGATATTGATGATAATACATCACCTATTGAAGCAGGTTTAGGCTGGGTAACAAAATTTACCGATAATAATAATTTTATTGATAAAGATTTATTATTTAGACAAAAAGAAGAAGGTGTTTCCAAAAGATTAAAAGGGTTTGAAATGATTGACCGGGGTATCCCACGGCAACATTATAAAGTGACAGATAATAATGAAAATTTGATTGGTGAAGTTACATCGGGAACTATGTCTCCTATGATGAAAAAAGGCATAGGCATGGCTTATCTCGAAAAAGAATTCTGGAAAGAGGGAACTGAAATATATATCCTGATAAGGAATAAATCACTTAAAGCAAAAGTTGTGAAATTGCCAATATACAAGGGCTAACCTGAAAAATTCATGAATTCTATGAATTTTTCTACTGACGCAGGAATAATCAATAGTTGAGAAGTCCTCAACTATTGATTTTCCCCAGTCAAGGGTTAGCCTGTACTATTCATAAATATTGAAAAATGATAATATTTATGAATACGTCAGGCTAAGATTATCTATTTCGTTTATTTGATAAGAGAAAATGCGTAATAAGAAGAAAATAAAAGTTTGTTTTTCTCCCGCGGTTTTTCAATACTATAAGGATAGTAATACTATTGCTGTGGTAATTGACACTTTGAGAGCTACATCATCAATTTGTGCCGCGTTTCAGAATGGGGTGGAGAAACTGATTCCTGTGAAAACAATTGATGAGGCAAGGGAGTATAAAAAGAAAGGTTTTATTGTTGCTGCTGAACGGGATGGGTATGTTCTGGATTTTGCAGATTTTGGCAATTCCCCTTTTAATTTCACCGAAGAAAGTGTAAAGGGGAAAACTATTGTTTATAGTACCACCAATGGAACTCAGGCTATTCAAATGGCAGAAAGTTGTTACATGGTGGTAATCGGATCTTTTCTTAATCTGTCGTACCTTAGTAACTGGCTGGTTGAACAGGGAAGGGATGTGTTGCTTCTATGTGCAGGATGGAAAAACAGGTTCAATCTTGAAGATACTGTCCTGGCAGGTGCAATTACTGAAAAACTGATAGCAAGTAATAATTATTCTACGGTATGTGATTCTGCAGTTGCATCTCTCGATTTATGGTCACTTGCTAAACCGGATATCCCGGGATATATAGACAAAGCAGCTCAGAGAACGCGTCTTAGGGAAAAAGGTCTTGATGATGTTATTGAGTTTTGCCACACCCCGGATTCAGCAAATGTTATTCCTGTTTTGAAAAATGGATACCTTGTAGAGATAAAGAATATTGATGAGAATTATGATCCGGTAGAACCGGTTTCGGGAAAGTAATTCTTTAAAATTTTCTCATTATTTTGTATAATATTTTAAACAATTTATAAAAAAACAGATATGAAAAAACATAATTTTTATGCAGGCCCCTCAATACTTCCTGAATTTACCGAAAACCAGGTTATTAAAGCAATTAAGGATTTTAGTGGTACGGGTATATCAATCATGTCAATCTCTCACAGGAGTAAGGAGTTTGTAGCAGTTATGGAAGAAACCATGTTTCTATTCAGGGAACTGCTCAATATTCCTGAAGGTTACCATGTCTTGTTTCTTGGAGGTGGTGCCAGTTTGCAATTCGCTATGGTTCCTATGAACTTGATGAACAAAAAAGCTGCCTATCTGAATACCGGAAGTTGGGCAAAAAAAGCTATGAAAGAAGCGAAAAATTTTGGAGAAATGGTTGAGGTCGCCTCCTCTGATGATAAGAACTTTGCGTATATTCCAAAGAATTATAAAATTCCTTCTGATGCAGATTATCTGCATATCACAACAAATAATACTATTTATGGCACTGAAATTAAGGAGGATATGGATGTTGAAGTCCCTTTGGTAGCTGATATGTCTTCAGATATTTTCAGCCGGATGGTTGATGTGTCAAAATATGTTCTTATTTATGGTGGTGCGCAAAAGAACCTGGCTCCTTCGGGTGTCACATTTGTTATCGTTAAGGAAGATGTACTGGGAAAGGTAAATCGTACCATACCAACTATGCTTGATTATAAAACCCATATAGAAAAAGGATCAATGTTTAATACTCCCCCCTGCATAGCAATATTTGCAGCACTGCAGACACTAAAATGGATAAAGAACCTGGGGGGTGTGGAAGTTATGAATAAGATAAACCGGGAAAAAGCAGAGTTATTGTATAATGAAATTGGCAGAAACAAGCTGTTTATTCCCACTATTACCAACGAACAGGATCGTTCAATAATGAATGTTTGCTGGGTGATGAATAAAGATTTTACTTCCCTTGAAAAAGAATTTCTTGAGTTTGCCACTGAAAGAGGGATGGTTGGAATTAAAGGTCATCGCTCGGTAGGTGGTTTCAGAGCTTCAATTTATAATGCTTTACCTAAAGACAGTGTTGAAGCAATTATTGCAGTTATGCAGGAATTCGAGAATAGTAAAGCATAAATTCTACAATTAGAAGAAAAGAACATGGTTTCACAAATTGATTAAAAAAAACCTTAATTTTCAGGTTATATAAATAATTAGTTAATAGTTGGTAGTCCACAGTCGGTAATCGACAAAAATGAAAAAAATAATAAAATTAGCCATTGTCAAGCTAGAAACATTGAACTTAGTCACGCTGCAGGCGTGACGATCTCATAGCCTGTCCCGATTTTCGGGAAACGAAGTAAGTAATTTCCGATACAATTAAATATTATGATGATGAAGAAAGTACTAGTAGCAACCGTGAAACCATTTGCCCCTGAAACAGTATCTCTTATAAAAAAGATTTGTGTTAAAGCCGGTTATGAAATGGAGTTGATTGAAAAATATGAAAGCCAGGAGAATTTTATTGAAGCTGTAAAAGGAGCTAATGCCCTGATAATCCGTTCAGATAAAGTGACAAAGGAGGTAATAGAAGCTGCAGAAAACCTTGAGATAGTGGTAAGAGCTGGTGCCGGGTTTGATAATGTTGACCTTGAAGCAGCTACAGCGAATAATGTAGTAGTGATGAATACACCCGGACAGAATTCTAACGCAGTAGCTGAACTGGCACTTGGAATGATGGTCTATTTTGCACGTAATCTGTTTAACGGGAAGCCGGGTACCGAATTAAAAGGGAAAAAACTTGGAATGCATGCTTATGGTCACGTTGGGAAATTAGTAACCAATATTGCAAAAGGATTTGGTATGGAGATATTTGCTTTCGATCCATATATTGAAAATGATGATATACGGAAAGATAATGTTATTCCAGTTGACTCTGCGGAGGAATTGTATC
>DAOVLD010000186.1 GCA_030631445.1 Bacteroidota bacterium | reverse complement strand
TCCGACAATATCCGTTGTTGTTCCGCCAATATCTATTCCTATTATCATACAGATACAAATTTGGGGCAAATATAGAACATAGTTTCACAAATTGATTAAAAATAAGCTTAATTTTCAAGTTTCATAAATAATTAGTTAATAATCGGCAGTCCATAGTCGGCGATCGACAAAAATGCAAAGTATAATGAGATTAGCCATTTCCGCATTCCAAACTTTTTATGCTGAGCGCAGTTGAAGCGAAGACACTGAATAGTTACAACAAAACAATTGGTGGTATTATTTTGTTATCAATGAAATAAATTTAATAACGTTATTAATCACGTAATTAATAACGTTATTAATAACGTTATTTAGGCATTGAAAAACCAGTAACCTTTTTCCCTATTTTGCCCATTCAGGCATATGCTGGGGGTCAATATCCAATAAACCTCCAAGCAGCATTATCCCGGCAGTAAGCACAATAATACCAAGGATATTTATAATAAATCCAACTTTGACCATATCAGGAATCCTTATCCTGTTAGTGCCGAAAATTATTGCATTTGGAGGAGTAGCTATAGGCATCATAAATGCAAAAGAACTGGCCATTGCAGCAGGTACCATTAGAAGCAGCGGGTTTCTGCCAATAGCTGTTCCAAGTGCAGCCATAACCGGTTGAATCATTTCTGACACACCTGTATTGGAAGTTAATTCAGTAAGAAATGTTAATAAGGTACAAATTGAACCAATAACTACAATAGGAGATAGCGAACCGGCTCCCTGAAGCTGTTGTCCGATCCAACTTGATAAACCTGAGCTCATAAAACCACCGGCAAGAGCAAAACCACCTCCAAAAAGCAGGATGATTCCCCATGGAAGTTTCTTTGTTGTTTCCCAATCCATGATTCTGGGGGCTCTTTTTCCAGGGAGAATATAAAGCAGACCTGCCAGAATTATTGCTACTACACCATCAGTAATATATTCCGGATTAGGAAATAGCCCTGACCAGCCATGGATTGTAAAACTTCCAATTACTACATCTGCTCTTGTTAACCATGCTAAAGCAAGCAAAATAAAAATCCACAGAACCGATTTTTCCTCCCAGGATATTTTATCAAGGGATTTATACTGATTGTGAAAAATATCACGTGAAATAGCAAATTCTGATTTGCAAAACATGACTGACAACAACAGCCATACCAGTAACAGAAAGAAAATACTGATTGGAAGGGCAAAGAAAAACCAGTTAACAAATGAAATTTCAGGAGCGTCAGGAAATGATATGGAAAATATCCTGGTAAAAACAAGATTAGGAGGTGTTCCTATCAGGGTAGCTATACCACCAATACTTGCACTATATGCAATACTTAAAAGAAGACCAATTGAATATTTTCTTACTTTTTTCTTTCCAATATTATTTTCAAGGTTGATAATCACAGAAAGTGCAATAGGTACCATCATCATTGCAGTGGCGGTATTTGATACCCACATGGATAAGAACCATGTTGTGATCATGAATCCCAAAAGTATTTTTCTAGGTTTTGTACCAAATAACATCAGAGTAATCAAAGCAATACGGAGATGTAAATTCCATTTTTCCATAGCCAGGGCAACCATAAAGCCTCCTATAAAAAGAAAGATCACATGGTTGAAATATAGCGCTGAAACATCTATTCCACTCATTATACCAAAAAGGGGAAACATAGCAACAGGTAAAAGTGCTGTTATCGCCAGGGGTATTGCTTCAGTGATCCACCAGATAGCCATTAGAAGTGCTACTGCGGCAGTATAACCGACTTGTGGATTCTGTGGATCAGGAACAAACAGAAAAATAACAAGTAAAGAACTTATTGGGCCGATAATAAGCCCTATCTTCTTGATCCGGTTCTGTCCGTTTTGCATAATTTTGAAATATTTCTATTTTTTTTGGACTTCAGTATTTTTCCTGGTGATTTCTTCCTGTTTTGGAGGTGGCATTATTGTTATGATCATTTCACCAGTTTGTCTTAAAACTTTACTACAGAGTCCTTTCGTGTAATTTGTAAGGAATTCCCTGGAATCATCAATGTCTTTTTTCAGAAGCTTCAATGCCCTGTCTTCTACTGAAGGTTGAAGAGTGAAATTTATTTTTTCAAACTTTTTCCACCTGGGAAGAACTATATTGATACGTTCATTGTATTTTCCAATAATAAGATCAGAAAGTCCCCTGAAAGCCGAGAATGCAGTTCTTTTATCTTCAGGTATTCCGGAGTAGGCAAGAGGGATCTTTTTTATTCCAAAGTAAAATGGCACGTATGGAGAGGAAAACGGACGACTTAAGCCAATCCATATTATTGCACCTATATCTGCATTCATCTTACCCCGTAATTGAATTACATCAGAGTGGACACATTTTGATGATGCGATCATTCTCTCTCCGGGACTTTTACCTTTATCTGGATAACCGTCAAATTCAGTCCCCTGGTAATGATCTCTCAAAATGGAAAAAAGTTTTTCAACGTTTATTCTTTCATCCGGTTTGAAAAACATTGGGAAATCCCTGCCTTCCGGATCGGGGTTAAGGGATGGACTAAGGATTGAAATTCCCCGCCATTCCCGGCGACTGTTATAATAAGGATTTTCTGAAGAATAAACCATGCCACCAAATGTCTTTTTGAAATTGAATGATCCCATGCCGGGGTCCCATAATCCCTTCTTTTTGCAGAAATCCAGCAATGCGGGAGAAGTGATAATATTGGCAGTATCATCGATGTTAATATTTCCGATCCTGTAGCCGTTTGCCTGTACCCAGTAACAACTGTCAGGCACACGGATAGCTGCCCATGTACTTCCGCCGCCTGTTTCCAGGTACCATATTTCATTGGGATCGGCAATACTAACACCGGATGGATAAGCAACACCGTATTTATTGTATAAATCTCCTATCAATTCAACACATTGACGTGCTGTTTTTGTCTGTTGAAGGGCTATATATCTTACACCTCCAGGTAACCCTTTCAATATCATCGGATCAGCTATTCTGGCTTTCAGATTTCTGTCACTAATCAATGATACCCCACCACCAATGGCAACCTGGTGCTCATTTACTGCTACTGCATCACCTTCTATATAGCCTCTTTTGGTACGTAATACCATCCATTCGTATGTAATAGGTGAGCTTTGGATGGTAAGCCCGTTTGAAAATCGTATACTGTCACTGGGAAGATGTTTCTTTCGGGGATTTTTTTCACAAAATGATATTTCAGTTCCTGTAAGGTCATTATTATGTGCAATCAGAACAGAGCCATCTGTTGTGGCATCTTTCCCTACCATAATCATATAACATTCACTTACAAGGTTACTGTTTTCCGAAACCTGCGAAAAAGCATTAAGTATTCCGGTGAAAAGAAAAAACTGTACAAAAAAATATGTGGAAATCCTGTGGTTTTTGATCATTAATTTCCCCGGGTTTTATTATCACTTACTTCAATTTTGAGTTTTGTCGTAACCAATAAAGCATCAAGTAATTGAATTAATCTACCGATAGTAAGATTTCTGTCTCCCTGTTCAAGTTTAGATATCTCCGATTTTCTTACACCAATCAGTTTGCCAAGTTGTTCCTGGGTCAGTTTTTTATGCTTTCGAAGGGTTCTTAATAGTGCTCCCATAGATTTTTTATCCAGACCTGACTCAAAAACATCAATTTCCTGAGGTTTACCATACCCTGAAAATTCCTGGTTGACTTGTTTATAATGCTTAATTCTTTTTGTTTTTTCCCTCATCATTGACAGTGATCTATACTATATTAAAAAAAGCCGCATAAAGCTAATAAATCAAATGGAATTCAGTAATTATTTTCAGTTTGATCCTTAACAAGTTACTTGTTTGAAAGCATACCTGAAACATGGAAAATAGTTCCATCTACATGAGCAGGTTTAAGGTGCATTATCTCAGCAATTAACGGATATATATCGATGTTATTAAATGTTGGTTGAAGATAACCGGTTTTAAATGCCGGGCCAACTGCATAAAAAATGGCATGCATATCCTTGTTACTGTTATCATACCCATGAGTACCACCTCTGAATTTCTGTGGATTTGAATCAATGGTCACACTCCAACTACTGTCAGCCACAACCACAAAATTCCCTGTTCTGCTATTTGTGCCATAGTGAAGTCTTTCAGGTAACTGTCCGTGTTTCCAGGAGCTTATGTGATCAATATCTTCAAGTTTATTCCATATTTCTTCATTATATCCGTGAGAAGGACTAAGACAAAAAACGGGGTTGTTACCATTAATACGACTGATATGATCTGGATTAATATGGTCGGCTAGCCGGACAACTCTGTCAGGTGAAATTTGTCCCATTCCATGATCTGAAGTTACAATAAAATTAACATTCCTGCCTATCTCCAGTC
>DAOVLD010000277.1 GCA_030631445.1 Bacteroidota bacterium | reverse complement strand
GAATAAAGCGTCTTATGTAAATAATATTGAATAATTGTAAAAAATATGATTTGCCTGCTAATATTTCATAATTTCATGAAAAATTAACTACACTATGAATTGCAAAAAAATAATTACCACTACTCTCTTCACATGCCTGCTAATATGGTCCGTATCATTTTCGGGAAATAGCCAGGCTCTCAGTTCCAGGATCGCCAATTATGACATGAAGATTAAACTTGATCTCATAGAAAAAATCATTGACGGCAATATGACTCTCGAATGGAAAAATCCCTCGCGGGACACTATCCGGGAATTGCGTTTTCATATGTACCTGAATGCATTTAAGAATAACAGGTCAACTTTCTGGAAAGAGTCAAGCGGACGGCTAAGGGGAAAAGGCGTGGATACCAAAGATCCAAAAGTATGGGGCTGGGTTGACATTCTTTCGATTAAGACACTGGAAGGAATTGATCTTACTAATTCAATAAAATTTGTCCAACCCGATGATGATAATGCAGATGACCAAACGGTTGCTGCAGTAAAACTTGAAAATCCGGTTCTGCCAGGCGGGAGTCTGACACTTAATATTGAGTTCAGATCAAAATTACCAAAGATCTTTGCACGTACCGGTTTCAGCGATAACTATTTTTTAGTCGCTCAATGGTTCCCCAAGATCGGTGTATATGAACCGGCAGGAATGCGTTATGCTGAAAAAGGACAATGGAATTGCCACCAGTATCATTCCCATTCTGAATTTTATGCCAACTTTGGGGTATACCGTGTAGAGATAACACTGCCTGAGGAATTTGTAGTTGGCGCTACCGGGAAACGGATAAGTGAAAAAACGGTTGAGGATGGACTGAAGCAGGTAACCTACCTGGCTGAGGATGTGGTTGATTTTGCCTGGACTACATCACCGCGGTTCATTGTTGTGGAAGATAAATGGAAAGAAGTGGATATAAAAATTTACCTGCAACCCGAACATGAACAACTTGCTTCACGGCATACTGAGTCAGTAAAAGCTGCACTGGAGTATTTCGATGCACATGTGGGTTCCTACCCCTATTCTACCATCTCCGTTGTTGACCCTCCTTTCAGGGGAATGGGCTCGGCAGGAATGGAATATCCGACTTTTATTACAGCAGGTTCGATCTGGGGTTTGCCGGATGAACTCAGGGTCACTGAAATGGTAACCATCCATGAATTCGGTCATAACTATTTTATGGGGATCCTTGCCACTAACGAATCTGAAGAAGCATGGATGGACGAGGGAATGAATACATATTTCGAATCACGCATAATGGATCACGCATATGGTGAGGGTACATCATTTGTCGGGTTTAAGAAATTCCATTTCGGTGATAAGGAATACCATAGATTATCATATACCCGTTTATCATACCCGAAAATTGCCGAGAGTACCCGTCCGTCATGGAAATTCGAGCATGGTGGTTATGGTTCAATGTCGTATAATAAACCTGCCACTATGTTCACAACTCTGGAACGTCTCGTGGGAGAAGAAACTAACGAAGAAATATGGAAGACATATTTTAAAAAGTGGAAATTCAAACATCCTTCCGGAAGAGATTTTATCAATGTTGTGAATGAGGTTGTAACAAAAAACCATGGAACCGGGTTTGGGGAAAACATGAACTGGTTCTTCGACCAGGTTTTGTATGGATCGGAAGTATGTGACTATAAGCTTCTCAGGATAAGGAACAATGAATTAACTCCACCAAAAGGTATTGATGATACCGGAGGTAATAAACTGATATACAAGAAAACCGAGTATGAAAATATAATATATAAATCGTCCGTGGTAATACACCGGCTTGGTGAGGTAATAATGCCCCAGGAAGTGCTGATCCATTTTGAAGACGGCGAAGAGATCACTGAAACCTGGGACGGAAAAAGCAGAACCAAAGAATTTTCATATGAAAAGCCCGAAAAAATTATCTGGGCAAAAATCGACCCGGAGAATAAAATAATGCTTGATATCAATTTGCAGAATAACAGCCGGGCTATTAAACCTCAAAAAACTGTTTTCAAAAAATATATGATCAAATTCCTCTTCTTTATGCAAAATCTCTTTCAGAATTTCGCAATTTTCATCTAATACAAATTAGAACCATGACAATTATACAAGATTATCTATCCGGATTACGACTGGCATCCCGTTCATTGAAGATGACCACCATGATATATGTTATAAATCTACTTTTCGCGCTGGCACTGGCTATACCTTTTTATGGTGTGATCACCAATGCAGCTCATGGAAGTCTTCAGGTTAACAAGCTGTTGGAAGGTTTTAATTTTACTGCAATGCAGGAATTGACGGACAGTGCAAAAGGGTCAATCGGCCTGTTATTCAAAGAAGGTATCTGGCTTGCAATCCTGTATCTTCTTTTAAGCATTTTTATGGCAGGAGGAATCCTGAAAACTTTAGATAACGGGGCTGCTTTTGAAAGAAAAGAATTCTTCGCTAACGGCAGTAAGTTCTTCTTCAGGTTCCTGCGACTAACATTATATTTCATTATTATTCATGTTTTGGTGTTCCTGATCATCTACCTGCCATTATCACTGATAATTGTAACCCTTGGAAAAAATGCCGAATCAGAAAAAGCGCTTATTTATGCTGCAATTTCAGGAGCCGGACTGTATATTATTATATTTATCTACCTGCTTATTGTAGCACATTACACCAGGTTTATGATTATTACAGAAGATTCCACTAAAGTTTTGAAAAAGATATGGGCTTCCGTAAAATTCG
>DAOVLD010000255.1 GCA_030631445.1 Bacteroidota bacterium | reverse complement strand
CAGTCCTGATGCTTCATAAATTCCTTTCAGGTTGCTCTCTCTTGGTCCGGCAATATTTACAACATGAATGTTATCCCTGATTAACCATTTTATCACATGTGGTATTTGAGTTTCATCTGCAGGGTCAGCAATATATACCGGCTTTTTAATCTCTTTACAAAGCTGATATGTGAGTTGTGTTCCGGCATCCATCTCATCTTCAGGGCAAAGGATCAGAGTTCCGTCAGAATCCAGAATGTTTTTCCGGGTTCTTTCCCGGTAGTTATCGGTATCTGTTTCACGGAGTGGATACCTGTCAGGTATTCGTCCATCTTCTGCTTTTCTTCCTTTCGGGCACCAGCCACCGTGGGGAATTCCATGGTTAATTGCAATATCGAGAGCTGCCCGGTCGGCACCTGTCTGACCACCTGAAATAATTTTATTAAGAAACCCCATTTATTATCTGTTGTATAACTTGTGACTGATTATTTTCAGATATAAAGTAATAGTAATCACCCCTGTTAAAACACCCAGGAAATTGTATAACATATCTTTGGGATTGTAAGTTCTGCCAGTGATAATTTTCTGATGAAATTCGTCTGCAAATCCTGTTGCCATTCCTAATAGAAGAGTTAGCAGTATTATTATGATTGTGGGATTCAGATTGTTTTTAATTCTCCAGATTAGAAAAAAACTAACTAACATGAAATATTCAACAAAATGGATGGCATAATCTATCCTGATCACTGATTCATCAAGCGTTAACTTCAGATCAGGTAATTTTGGGGTAGAGGACATTACCAGAATAAAGATCAGCCAGATCCAGAAAAACACTTTAAAAAACGGTTTAAACCTGATTATCAGTTTGTACATAAATACAGAAATTTATCGGGGGATAAATATAGAAATAGTTTATGGAAGAGGAAAGAAGTATGTAGTAAGTAGAAAATAGTAAGTAGAAAGTTAAAAGTGAGCGTTGAACTTTACAAACTTTCAACTTTCAACTTCTTATTGCAGATCAGAGAGGGGACGGATAAATGCATCCTCATAGCCTTTTGCTACAATTGTTTTTAAAGCATTTTTAGCTGCAGTAAAACCTTCATATTCTCCAACAGTATAACGGTAAAATTCATCTTTCCCATGGAATACACTTACATCTGTAACTCCTTTGAATGCCTTAGTATGCGGGGGTTTTAAAAGTGCGTATATTTGGATCGTATAAATTGGTATTCCATCAATCTCAACCATTCTTCCTAAGAAATTGCTTTTCCTGCTTTCCAAACCCAGTATTTCAGACAATTCCAGATCAGCAACAATTCTTGCCTCTGAAAATCCGGCAGCGTAAAGTTTTCCTAATACTTCTATTGCCCTGGTTTTTTGTATGAAACTACCCAATATATAATAATACTCACCATCTGTTATATCGGTTTGGATATAATTCAATTCTTCAATATTATACCTGGAGAAATAATCATCCGGCAACTTTTTTCTGACCTTGATAACAATAATTGAGTGTTTGAGTTCTTTGTTAAATTTAAGATGGTCGGGCACATAAATCTCAGCTTTATATACAAGATTTGGATCCGAACTAAGTAATCTGATATCAACCCTGCGATTATATTTTCTGCCTTCCGGTAAGTCGGTACCGTCAGGTTTTTTGCTCAATGCAACTGCTTTTATTTCGCCAACTCCACTGGCTTTAAACCTGGACTTTGATATTCCACGTGAATGAAGGTAATCGACAACGGAGACGGCTCTTTTTCTGGAAAGAACCAGGTTGTAATTACTACTGCCTATTGCATCTGTACTTCCTATTATCTCAAATTCAACAGAGGGATATTGCTTCATTATCGATGTTAATCTTTCCAGTTCGGTCATAGCTGTGCCGGTAAGAGTATATTTGTCGAAATCGAACAGGATGGGTCGGCTTGTAAAAACTTCTCCTGAGGCAACTGCTTCAAGGTCAAGATGGGTTACAAATGAACTACTTTCTTGTCTGATCTTATCCGGAATGGTAATACTCTCTTGTTTGCTTTGATAATTATCGCCCGATATCAGTAATTCGTACGATCCCGAAGGTAGCTTAACATTGAATTCCCGGGTTTGATGACCGGGCAGGAGAGTGGTAATTGTGTCATGACTAAGGGTGTTTGTAACCTGGACAAGGAAGGAGGAATCAAGTCCCTGTCTGCCGTCTCCCAGTTCAATAGTTCCATTTACGGTAACTTCAGTCAGTTTAGCTTCCCCTGTAAATGTCATCCTGTAAATATCTTTACCTGCCATCCATCCTTCTCCTGTAAACCGAGATAAATAAGCAGTATCCCCTGTTCCTACCGGCACCAAAAACATATCATTATCAGTTGAGTTAATTGGATAACCGATATTTACCGGTGTTGTCCAGCGATTGCCGGCAGTTTTCTCAGAATAAAAGAGATCAAACCCTCCCATATTATAGTGTCCCTGTGAACTAAAGAAAAGCTTTTTATCGCCTTCGGTAATGAATGGATTGTCTTCAAGCAGAGGAGTGTTTATTTTATTCCCCAGGTTTTTTGGTTCGCCCCATTTACCATCAGACATTAATTTCGATTGGTAAATATCCAATCCGCCATAACCGTCTTGCCGGTTACTGGAAAAATAAAGTGTTTTTCCGTCTTTTGAAAGACAACAGTTAGATTCCCAGTATTTTGTATTAATATTCCTGCCAAGGCTTTTAATTTTGCTCCATTTGCCGTCTCTGAAATGACTTGTATACAGGTCAGCCGCACCGCCGTTTTCCTTAAAAAGGAATAGAGTTGTTCCGTTGAAAGAGAGGGAAGAGGTCTGGCAGTCTTCTCCGGCTTCAATCTCACCGGTAATATCTATTGGATCTGACCATTGTTCCTTTTCTTTTACGGAGCACAGGATCCGGTAGTTTGAGCCGAGCTTTGCAGTATAGGCAAGCACTTTGCGATTTCCTGATACAGCGGGGTTCACATTTATCTGAAAACGGTTTATATTATCCCCAAGATTTTCAATTTTAAAAAAAACAGGAGTATTCATAAGTTTTTTTGCACTTTTACAACTATTGATCTCCTGGTTAATATAGTCCAATTCATAAAATTCGGACTTATCCAGTGCATCTCTGAACTTATTATAGTACTGAATTGCATCATCAAGTCTGAATGCAATATGATATGCATTTCCCAGATAAAACAATGCGTCTTTAGGAGCTTTTCTTTCTTTATAGCTATAGGAGTAATTATTTGTTAT
>DAOVLD010000244.1 GCA_030631445.1 Bacteroidota bacterium | reverse complement strand
TGACTTTTCACTACTATTATACCCCCTTTTAACTGTAATGGGGAATTCAATAATATCGCCTGCTATAGCAACTTTCCCTGTAGTACTTGAGGTAGATATGACAGAAGACCAGTCTGCAACAGCTACATGGCATGATGAGGATAAAATTAAAATTAAAACAAGCGCCAATCGGAGCGTTTTGATATTAGTATGTCTAAACATAGTTCGCCTCATCTCATAGTGTTATATCTTTTTTCAGGAATACAATTACAGATGCTACCAGTAAAATGATAGGCAAGGCGATAAGCACAACCAGATTTGACCAGAACTCACTCATCCAATCCGATACTGTATACTGTGTATCAAAAATCCCTCCTACCGTCGGGTAATAGTTAAATGATTCTTTTACAACATCCTGCATGCCTGCTGTAACCAAAGCATAATGGTGCCCGGGTACAAAATTCAGGTAGTAAAGTGTTTGGTCAGTTGCTATTTCGGCACTCTCTGTGAGAGTATATACTGAAGTGTAAATCAATTGGGCATATAATATTGTAATAACTAACCAGATAGCAATATTAAATAGAAGGGACATGTTTGCCTTTTTTGCAATAATTGATATCATCATGGATAATGCAAGGAAAAACAGTGCATAGAAAAAGGTTAACAATACAAATATTTCGATGCGTGCTATGTGCTGCATTGTGATGGGTATTCCGGAAACAATGAGCATAGCCCCTGTCGCAAAGTTAATTGAAATGAAGAGCACCAGCAAAATACATAACCCGGAACCAAGGATTTTCCCGAGTATTATATTGTCCCGGAATACAGGATGTGTCAATAAAACATTCATGGAATTAGATCTTATCTCCTTGACAATTGCATCAAAACCCAATACTATTCCAATAATAGGTGCAAAGCGGCCAACAACACTGGCAACTCCTTTAAAGCCTCTCATTACATCAGGCATCCCAAGAACCGTTGAAATGTACTCAACTTCCATCCCCTTTACATAAGACCATGCAAGAATTACCAGTGTAAATGTAGCTGCAAATGAAAAGAAAACCGGGCTTTTCAGGTGATCAGCAAATTCTTTTTTTGCTATTACCATTACATTGTGAATATTAATTGCCATTTTAATTACAGCTCCTTAGATGTCTTCTCGCAAAAATGAGATATAAGAGGCAACTATCAGCACTACTGGGAGTACAAGCAAGATTATTGTATTCTGCCAGTAGTGACCAATCAGGTAAGATATAGAATATTGGGTATCAAGAAAACCATGTACATCTCTCTGGATATTGAATGAACCGTAACTTAAATCCAGATTTCCTACAGTTACCTCGGCAAAATGATGTATAGGAGATATATTAAAAAGCAAGGAACCTGTGGAGAAAAACTTGTCTGTCATATCAAACATTGACTGGCCTGTTATGATAGATGTTAGCATTATGATTGTGGGGCCCAGGACAAAGCACATGTTAATCCAGATAACAACACCCCAGGTAAGAGATTCGATTTCGGTTTTACATCGTATTGATGTGAAAAGTCCGAATGAAGCAAAAATTAACAAGTAAAGGAACGTAAAAAGTCCGAAAATTAACAAACGCAACAGTGATTCAAATTGTGCAATTTTTCCAGAAATCAGGAAGTCTGATGCAACAATTATCATCAAAGACAGAAATACAACAAGAAAAAGGGTAATCGATATTCCTAAGAACTTGCCTGTTACAATGTTATCCCGGAATACAGGATGTGTCAATAAAACATTCAGGCTTTTGCTGTTTTTTTCTCTGATGATAGCATCATATCCTAATGCAATTCCTATAAGGGGGAAAAATACCCCGATTATTCGGACAACTTCATTAAAGTTATTACTGCTTTGAGAATATACAAATAACGTGACCATGAAAATGGACATCAATATGATAAAACTGGGGTCATACAGTTTATCCGAAAATTCCTTTTTTGCGATTGTTAAAACAGCATTCTTATTTATCATCATGAAGCCTCTGTCTTTTTTGTAGTAACCATACACCAACTAAACAGGAAATGAATTGGAGGGATAAAAATGAAGGGGATTGTTTGTTTTCAGTTTCATTAGATGTTGTTTCATCCGACACAGGATTTTCGTTCAGCTGGTCGGTACGATTGACCTGAACAAGATTGTCGTTGCCAATAATATGGCTCACAGGCATCTCTTTCCATCCATCTGTAAAATTTGTACCATCCAAAGAAAACAGATAGGTACCCCCATGATCGTTTCCATCTTTGGAAAAGTGAATGAAACTTGCTGTAAACATTTTCTCATCTGGCCCCCATTCACCAAAAAAGTCATGCTTTCTTTTTAAGGCAGGTGTCAACTGAGTAAGATTTGTTCCATTAGAATTGATTATGAACAGGGGAGCTGCGATATAATCGAGTTCCTCGATAGAGGGTTCCATATCAATCAGCTCATCGGTTGATGGATTCAATGCCGATGTGAATACAATCATGTCTCCAGATGGACTAATTGAAATTTGTTCCCATTTATAAGTAATCCAGACATGATGGGACGTTAATCCAATATCTGTAATAAAAGAAAGATTTGTACCGTTAACATCAATAGAATATATCTTGTTTTCATTTTTAATAAAAAGTATTTTATTTCCGTCAGGGAACCACTTTGGTTGCGTTGCATTGCCTTCATACAAAAGGCGTTTGCTATGTTCTTTCCCTTCCAGAATAAACAAACTGCCGTTTTGATCCAGAAGCATAAGAGAACCATTGGGCTGCCAGCTACCAATTTCAGACTCTATGAGGTTTGATCCATCAATGTTGGATATATAATTATAATATGTATAATTCTCAGATATTGAATGAAGTGTCATTTTTTGTTTGTCAGGACTAAGTGTAAACCTTCCATATTTCTCATTATTATTATTTGGGCCTAAACCCTGAATCGAATTGCCGTAATCATCAGTAACCATTACATATCCATTTCTTGTTGAAAAGAAAATTATTGTAGAATTGTACCATTTAAGATTATACCATATAAGATCGTCAGATTTTGATCTGAATTCAAATGAATTTGTTCCGTCTATGTTTTCAATCCAGAGATTCCCATAAGGTGAATTTTCAGGACCTTCATATTCAAATGCTACTTTATTGCAATCCGGACTGAACTTTAAATTTCTGTACATACGCCCCCCTCCGAGGTTCTCAATAACTCTGGAAAGAGTGGTGATGTTGGGGAAACCGATTGCCCTTAAATCAGTGCCATCAGGGTTGCAAATAACAATAGTTCCACCATAATTTCCGGGCCCACCCCTTTTTGAAACAGCAAAATATATTTTGTCACCGGAGGGAACCCACCTTATACTGGATGAGATATATTTGCTTTCGTCTTCTGTTATTCCATAATCTATTTCTCCAAAGGTTTTGTTTTCCACGTCTATCAAATAGTGTTTATTGATTGCTTCAAACATTGAAATTGATTTAGAACAACGGACTAACAAATATTTTCCATCAGGGCTCCATTCCGGAGCACT
>DAOVLD010000221.1 GCA_030631445.1 Bacteroidota bacterium | reverse complement strand
TGCCGACTGCCGACTGTAGACTGTGGACTGATTATTTACAAGTCAGATCAAAAAACCAAAAAATGTCTGATGTGTTAATTCCGGTTTAATTAACCAAATCTTTTCTTGTCAAACTTTTAAAAAAATCTACCTTTGTGGAATATTACTTAATCAAAACTTATAACTGTGGATATATTCGATAAGATTAAACAAAACCGTGGTGCACTTGGGCAATATCAAAAAGAAGCTCATGGGTATTTTACATTCCCAAAACTTGAGGGAGAACTTGCACCAAGAATGAAATTCAGAGGTAAAGAAGTACTAAACTGGAGTTTAAATAATTACATCGGCTTAGGCAATCATCCTGAAATCAGGGAAGTAGATGCAAAAGCTTCTGCAGACTGGGGTCTTGCCTATCCTATGGGTGCCAGAATGATGTCGGGACAAACCAGCAAGCATGAAGAACTGGAAGCAAAGCTTGCTGAATTTGTTGGTAAAGAAGCCGGATACCTGCTTAATTATGGTTACCAGGGAATGGTTTCCATTATTGATGCCCTGGTTGGCAGAAATGATGTAATAGTATATGACTCTGAGTCACATGCCTGTATTCTTGATGGTCTGCGGCTGCATATGGGTAAAAGATATGTGTATCTGCATAACGACATGAAGAATCTTGAAAAACAGCTTGAAAGAGCAACAAAATTATCGCAAAAAACCGGAGGAGGAATTCTTGTTATTACCGAGGGAGTTTTCGGGATGGCAGGAGACCTCGGAAAGCTTGATGAAATTGTTGAACTAAAGAAAAAATTTAAATTCAGAATACTTGTGGATGATGCTCACGGATTTGGTACCATGGGTGCAACCGGGGCAGGAACCGCTGAACATTTCAATGTCCAGGATAAGATTGATGTCTACTTTGCAACTTTTGCAAAAGCCATGGCAGGAATTGGTGCTTTTGTTGCAAGTAATGAAAATGTAGTGAATTATCTTACATATAATATGAGATCACAGATCTATGCTAAATCATTGCCAATGCCAATGGTAATTGGATCCTTAAAAAGGCTTGAGATGTTAAAAAGTAAGAAGGAGCTACGTGAAAAAATGTGGAAAATTGTCAACGCTTTGCAATCCGGATTAAAAGATGCAGGCTTTGATATTGGTGTTACAGAATCTCCCGTCACTCCTGTTTTCTTCTCGGGAGGGGTAAGTGAAGCAGCAAATATCACCATGGATCTCAGAGAGAATTATAACATTTTCTGCTCAATTGTTATTTATCCCGTAGTACCTAAAAACATAATTATGCTCCGGTTAATTCCAACATCCATGCATACACTCGAGGATGTTGATTACACCATAAAAGCCTTTTCTGAAATCCTGAAAAAACTTAAAACAGGTGCATATAAGAATCAGGGTGTGCCTACTATCAAGTAAAAAGTTGTAAGTTGAAAGTATAATATGCTGATAATATGTCCAATATACAATAACTTACACGGCTGTTTATCATTGACACGACACTAGTGTTGATTAAGAGTAAAATGGTTGGGTGAATAAACTTATTAACAAATAAACAAATAAACTTATTAATTCCTTATTTTAAGGATTTTTACTACTTTTGCCATGAATTACCGGAATTTTTTATTATTCCGGTTTAAATTTTTTATTTACTAAATTTATTTTAAAATGAACATTTATGTAGGAAACCTTCATTACGGCGTGAATGAAGATGAACTAACGGAGATCTTTGGAAAATTCGGAACTGTTAATTCTGTGAAAGTTATTACAGACAAGTATAGCGGACAAAGCAAAGGTTTTGCCTTCGTTGAAATGGAAGATGATGCCGAAGGTAACCAGGCTATCGGTGAATTAAACGGTATTGAAATTAGTGGCAGGAACTTAAAAGTTAATGTCGCCCACGAAAAAAAACGTGATCCCAACCGCAGGTAGGAATTTTTTACAAAAACGATAACTAATCTGTTTGGTATTTAACCACCAAATTTTTTATTTCGATCGAAAGAATTTTTGCTTAACTCTTTGCTTGAAGTTCTTCTACTTTTATTTGTGGAAGAACTTTTTTTTATGATGCAGTGTGAAGAGCTGAGAGCTGAGAGCTGAGAATTCCGTGCAATTAACTTATAACTTATAACTATTACTTTAAATAATTATTAAAGAATATCTAAATATGGGGAAATTCAGCTTTTTATATAAAAACTTAATAAATAGCTTAAAAAAGGATATAAGTTCATATTTGGGAATAAATATATCGAAACCTCTTCAAATATCTATTCAATCAAATGAACGATGTAATGCTCATTGCATTATGTGTGATTGCTGGAAAGAAAAGAATGATTATTTGAATTCCGGGGAAGTTATAGATACATTAAAACAGTTGAGAAATTGGGTTGGAAGTAACTTTTTTGTTCAAATAGCAGGAGGAGAACCTTTAATTTTTAAGGGGATATATGAAGTTTTTTCTTTTTGTTCAGAGAATGACATTGTTTGTAAAATTAGCACGAATGGGATAGCTCTTACTGAGAAAAACTGTGATAAGATTATCCAATCTAAACTACCATATTTATCTGTTTCATTAGATAGTCATTTGCCAGAAATACACGATAAATTTAGAGGTGTGGACCGCACCTTAGAACGTGCAGTGAAAGGTATTGAGTATTTATCTAAAAATGGAAATTTGACCTTAGGTATATCTTCAATTCTAATGAAAGATAATATTAGTACTTTTTCTGATTCAGTTGATTTTTTCTTGAAACTACCTATTCATAGATTATTGATTCAACCTATCAGGATTTGGACAGAAAATATACCTATTGGAAAATGGAATGAATACAAGTATTGGGTGAATGATATAAATGCATTAAATAAATTTACAGATTTTTTAATATCAAGAAAAAAGGCAGATGCTCGTATTCTTAATACAGAAAAAGATATTTTGGAGTGGAAAAAATATTTTATGTTTCCATCTTTATTGGTTAATATAAATAATAAAAAGTGTAAAATAGGTTATGATCGATTATCAATTACATACAAAGGTGATATTTTCTTAGGTTGTGGAAATTATGGTTCTATTGGGAATATAAAGAATGACGATATAAGAAAAGTATGGAACTCCTCTAAGGCAAAAAAAATCAGACAACAAATGATGAAATGTAAATATCCTTGTACAAGTAATTGTTATAAAGACCTGACACTAAAAGAAAAAATAGAGAAAGCAAAAGTGTTTATTAAGTCTGGTTTATTTGATAAAAAATAACAAACAAGCTATTTAGTGTTAATCAGTAAAAATTTATAACTTAACAAAGTTTGAATATCCCGGAGAGCAAAACTAAAAAAGAATTACGTTATTAATAACGTAATTAATAACGGCATTAATAACGTTATTCTTACCTAAAATAAAACCTTACACTACACATTTTCACATTTTGGTTATAGTGATATTAATTGAGTTAAAAATTGCGTTGCAGTGTTTTTGAGCTTAAAACTTTCCATAAAAGCATACTTTCAGTATAGCTTTCCAATTTATTTTTCACAATAAAAATCTGTTAATCATTGTATTGCAAGGCATGTGTTGTATAACATGCTTCCGGGTGGGTACATTTTGGGGTTTTTTGGAATTAAGTGATGTAAGGGAAGTTTTTCAGGTTAAAATATTTTCCAGACCGGGGAACATACACAGTCGAAGTGACCAATACCCGTGGTTGCACCGAAATTAACTCGGTCAAAGTAACTATCAACTCTATAACCATCCCGCTGCCGGAATCTATTGTCCTTTGCGAAACCAAATTAACCATCTTCGATTCTGGCAGCGGGTTTTCT
>DAOVLD010000257.1 GCA_030631445.1 Bacteroidota bacterium | reverse complement strand
TTTGTAAATCAGTTAACAACTGTTCTCTTTGTAGTTTTCCAAGTGAAGATATAGCTGATTTAATCTCTTTTAGTGTTTTCATGGCTCTTTTTTTTACAAATATAAGCATTTAGTGTTATATATCATAACATAGCCAATTAACAACGTTATTAATAACGTTATTCTTTATTGGTTAGAATATTCATTCAGATATTGGATAACCTGGTTGAATACATTTTCTGCGGTGAATCCCAGTTTTTCGTCAAGCACCTTATAGGGAGCTGAGTAACCGAATGATTCGAGACCGAAAACCTTGCCTTTCGGACCAACAAGTCCGCTGAGGGTTAACGGTATTCCGGCAGTCAAGCCGAAAACCGGCAAGTTATCCGGGATCACTTCATTCCGGTATTTTTTTTCCTGTTGTTTAAACAATCCTTCCGAGATTGCGGAAACTACCTGTATTTTGAGACCTTTTTCGGCACGAAGCTTTTCTGCACCTGCCAGCAGGGTTGATACTTCAGAACCATTGGCAACCAGTACAATATCAGGGGTTCCTTCATATTTTTGTATTATATATGCACCTTTTTCGGCCATTAACGCATCATTAAATCTTGATCCTGAATTGGCAGGTAAATCCTTTATGCCTTGTCTGGATAGGATAAGGGCGGTCGGACCACGGTCATTTTCAAGAGCCATTTTCCATGCAACAGTTGTTTCGGCGGTATCGGCAGGACGAAGAGCCAATAAGCTCATTTTCCCTGAATGGTTCTTTAGGTTTTCCAGGAGTCGTATTTGTGCTTCCTGTTCAACCGGTTGGTGAGTCGGACCATCTTCGCCTACTCTGAAGGCATCATGGGACCAGACATATTTTACAGGAAGTTCCATTAATGCAGCCATTCTAACTGCCGGTTTCATATAATCGGAAAATACAAAGAAAGTGCCGCCGACAGGAATAACACCACCATGAGCAGCCATCCCGTTCATCACTGCAGCCATGGTAAGCTCCGAAACACCTGCTTGCAGGAATGAACCAGAGAAATCACCTTTAACAAAAGGTTTGGTTTTATTCAGAAACCCGTCGGTTTTATCCGAATTTGAAAGGTCGGCAGAAGAAACAACCAGGTTTTTGATTTTGTCTGCCAGGTATGCCAGGACTGCACCTGAAGCTGCCCGTGATGCAATGTCTTCTTTCTGTTCGATTCGCGAGAAATCAATCTCAGGAAGTTCCATACTGAGAAACTTCTGCAGTTTCTCTGCAAGTGCGGGATTATGCTTTTCCCATTCCACCTGTTTTGCTTTCCTGGTTTTAGCCTGTTCCCGCTTTTTTTGAAGAGCTTCATGGTAATGTTCTTTCACATCGGGAAAAATAAGAAAAGGATTATCAGGATCACTCCCTAAATTGGTTATAGTTTTCGAGAATGAAGCACCTGCTTTGCTGATGGGCATTCCATGTGTGGAAGATTGCTTTTCGTAATTTTCACCCTCTTCGGTTACACAACCTTTACCCATAATAGTTTTTCCGATTATCAGGAATGGTTTTTCTTTTTCTTTACCGGCTTCTTTCAGCGCATGACGTATCTCATCAGCATCATGTCCGTCAATGGTTTTTACATGCCAGCCCCATGCCTCGTATTTTTTTTCAGTATTTTCAGCTGTCACTGCACTGGTATTTGTTGAAAGCTGGATATCATTTGAATCATAGAACATAACCAGGTTACTGAGTCCGAGGAATCCTGCCAACCGCCCGGTACCCTGTGATATCTCTTCCTGAACACCACCATCTGAGATAAATGTATAGATATTATGAGACATCCAGTCGCCGAACCGTGCAGCAAGGAACCGTTCTGCTATGGCAGCGCCAACTGCCATTGCATGACCTTGTCCGAGAGGTCCGGAAGTATTCTCAATACCACGGTTGATATTCCGTTCAGGGTGTCCGGGGGTAGTGCTTCGCCATTGGCGGAAATTTTTAATGTCATCAACACTGTAAATGTCAAGTAGTGTAAGTACAGAATATAACATTGGTGACATATGGCCGGGATCGAGAAAAAAACGGTCGCGGTGTGGCCATGCCATATCATCCGGATCGAAGTTGAGGAATTCGCTATAGAGGATATTGATAAAATCAGCGCCTCCCATAGCGCCCCCGGGATGTCCCGATTTAGCTTTTTCTACCATTGCGGCTGATAGAGCCCTGATATTATCTGATGCGCGGTTAATGATTGAATTGTTCATAGATGTTTAGAAAGTTTGAAATTTGAGTTTGTCAAAAATAGCTGAATTTTTGAGAAAGATGAAAACAAATTAAAACTCATATGTTGATGACGCCGTATCTCCTCCTTTGCCGGTCCAGTTGGTATGGAAAAATTTACCACGTGGACGGTCGGTTCTTTCGTAGGTATGTGCTCCGAAATAATCTCGTTGTGCCTGCAATAAATTGGCAGGGAGCCTTTCTGACCGGTAGCCATCATAATAACAAAGGGCAGTAGTAAATGCGGGTACCGGAATTCCATTTGTTAAAGCTGTTGCCACCACTTTTCTCCAGCTTTCCTGTGCTGCCTCTATTTTATCTTTGAAATAAGAATCCAGTAACAAATTGCTTAATTCCGGATTTTTATCAAATGCTTCTTTGATTTTTCCAAGGAAAACAGACCGGATAATGCAGCCACCTCTCCACATCAGGGCTATCCCTCCATTATTCAGGTTCCAGCCATATTCTTTTGCAGCTTCTCTCATTAAAACATATCCTTGTGCATAGGAAACAATCTTTGAAGCAAACAATGCCTGTCGAATATCTTCAATAAATGCTTTTTTGTCTCCCGTAAACTTTTTTTTATGCGGTCCGTTTAATATTTTTGATGCACCAACTCTTTCCTTTTTTTGTGCAGAGAGGCATCTTGAAAAAACAGCTTCTCCAATTAAAGTTAGCGGAACTCCTAAATCAAGGGCTGCAATGCCTGTCCATTTGCCTGTACCTTTTTGACCGGCAGTATCCAGTATCTTTTCTACCAGGGGTTCACCATCTTCATCATTGAAAGCCATGATATCCCGCGTGATCTCAATTAAATAACTATCCAGATCGCCTTTATTCCATTCCTTAAACACGTTAAACATTTCAAGGGGTTTCATACCCAGCAGTTCTTTCATAATGTGGTAGGCTTCACAGATCAACTGCATATCACCGTATTCAATACCGTTATGCACCATTTTTACAAAATGACCGGCGCCGTTTTCACCAACCCAG
>DAOVLD010000159.1 GCA_030631445.1 Bacteroidota bacterium | reverse complement strand
TATTCATCAAAAAAATTATATAAAGGTTTTTAAATTTACGAAAATAATTTTGTCCAAATTATATAACACTACAATCTAAATATTATTTCGTATAGATTTTTATTTTATGCAAGAATAACGTTATTAATAACGTAATTAACAACGTTATTAATAACGTTATTCTTTTTTGACAAGTTACTTATTTTAACATATAGGAATTTAACTTCGTTGAGCTCGCAAACTCGGTTCAAAATTGTTTATTGATTTATAACATAATTCTTCTTTATTTTCTTTTTTCCCTTAGCCTCAGCCTTAGCCTTAGCCTTCCCCTAACCAATATACAGATCAAGAATGGTGAAAAGGGCGAAAATAACACTGGCTATGCCATTGGTTGTAAAGAATGCAAGGTTAATTCGACTGATGTCATTGGGTTTTACCAGGAGGTGCTGGTAGGTAAGTAAGATTAGAAAAATTGCGGATCCAATCCAATAGTAAGTTCCCATATGAGCAATAAGTCCGGGTGTTATTACAAAACCAGCCGCAAATAAATGAAATATGTTTGAAACCCACATAGCTTTTTCCTTGCCTATAGCAGCCGGAATTGATTTGAGTTGAAGTGATTTATCAAAATCTTCATCCTGTAAGGAATAGATAATATCGAATCCGCTTACCCAGAAAAGTACCACAAGTGAATAAAGTACAGGAATAATATTGAAACTTCCGGTAACAGCCAGATAGGCACCGATCGGCGCCAGGGATAAACCCAAACCGAGAATAAGATGACTAAGTGATGTAAACTTTTTTGTAAAACTATATCCTAATATAATGAGTACGGCAATTGGTGATAGTCTGAATGTGAGCCTGTTAATAAAATAGGTGGCGATAAAAAACAGGATCACATTGATGATGACAAAGAGTAGTGCAGACCTGGCTTTAATTATTCCGGCAGGAATTTCACGTAGAGCTGTACGTGGGTTTTTTCCATCAATTTCCTTATCTGCATACCTGTTAAAAGCCATAGCTGCATTACGGGCGAAGATCATACATAAAATTACCAGGATAAAAGTGACATAGTTAAGTTCTGCTTCAGTTAAACGGACTGCAATAAAAAAGCCGATCAGGGCAAAGGGCATTGCAAATACTGTATGACTGAACTTAACCATCGAAAGATAGTTGTTCATCCTGTTAAATGATTTCCTCATCATTAATCTCTCTTTTCCTGTTTAACTTAATAGCAAATCCTGATAGATTTCGTAGTTTTCTTTATCAAAAATAGCAAATATTACCTTTTCTATCTCAGGGTGTTGGTTTAGAAAAGAGGTGACAGTAGAAATGGCAATTCCGGCTGCTTTTTCTTTTGGGAAACCATATATACCGGTGCTTATGTTAGGGAAGGCAATTGTTTTTGATTGTTTTTCAGCAGCAATTTCAAGGCTTCTTTTATAGCATGAAGAAAGCAAATTCTCTTCTTCTTTTTTCCCTCCCTGCCATACAGGACCAACTGTATGAATTATAAAGCCGGCAGGAAGATTATATCCTCCTGTAATTTTTGCATTACCCGTTTCACAGCCATTGAGTTTTCTGCATTCTTCAACAAGTCCGGGACCGGCTGCCCGATGTATTGCACCATCAACACCACCGCCTCCCAGCAGGGATTTGTTGGCAGCATTAACAATTACATCTACATTCAAATCTGTAATATCACATTGTTTAATCTCAATTTTGTCTTTCATAGCTATCTGATCTTAGCTCCAAGTTCTTTTTCAAAAGTGCGGATAAAATTTTGCATGGTTTTGTCTATCCTCTTATCTGTTAGGGTTTTCTCAGCATCCTGGAGGTAGAAACTTATAGCATAAGACTTCTTATTCTTGCCGATTTTTTGATCTTCAAAAACATCAAAAAGGTTTATCTTTTTCAGCAGCTTCTTTTCGGTTTTCCAGGCCAGCTTTTCTATCTGTGAAAAACTGACAGATTTATCAAGAAGAAGAGCCAGATCACGTTTTACTTCCGGGAATCTGGGAATTTCAGAAAAAGATATATCATTTCTTACCATGAGATTCAACATTGTATCCCATGAGAAAATACCATAATAAACAGACTGGTCGATATCGAAATTCCTGGTTATAGTTGGTTTTAATTGCCCAAATTCAACAATTGTTTCATTAGATTCAAGATATTTAAGCCCTTCGGAAAAGTAGTGTGCCCCGGAAGGAACTGATTCGATATCTTTAGTTGTAATACCTGTTCGTTTAAGTATTCTTTCAATATATGACTTAAGATGAAAAAAATCGGTTGGTTTATCCTGGCTGGTCCAACCCGGTTCATTTTTTTGTCCAGTAGTAAACAGAGCTAAATGTTCCCGTTCACAATAATTTTCAAGTTTATTATCAGAGTCTTTTTTAACCTTATAATAGCAGTTTCCAAATTCAAACAGCTTCAGGTTATTTATTTGCCTGTTAATATTATATGAAACGGATTCCAGTCCACCATATAATAAGGTCTGGCGCATTACATTAAGGTCAGAACTTAGCGGATTATTTAATCTTACTGTATTTTGTTCAGGGAAATCGTGATTATCTTTATAATAATCATAACTGGTTAATGAGTTACACATGATTTCGTAGAATCCCTGGTTTGATAACAGATCAGATACTATATTCTTGATTTTTTCTTTATCAGGTTTGGGGATAGCAGAAACCGTAGATACTATCTTATCGCTAGTTTCAATATTATTATATCCGTAAATTCTTAAAATTTCCTCTATTATGTCTGCTTCGCGGGTTACATCAACGCGATAAGCGGGGACTTCAAGATTTAGAATATTATCTTTTTCACCGGTTATCTTAATTTCAAGAGCCGTAAGTATATTTTTAATTACTTCAGCATCAATTTTTTTACCAACCAGCCGGGTCAGGTTTTTATATGACAGTTCCACAATGTGGTTATTTATTTGGGATGGATAGTGATCGACAATATCAGAGGATATTTTTCCACCAACAATTTCCTTTATTAATAACGCTGCACGTTTTAATGCATATATTATCATATCAGGGTCAACTCCTCTTTCAAAACGAAACGATGCATCAGTATTCAGAGCATGTCTTTTGGTAGTTTTTCTAATATAAACCGGGTTAAAATAGGCGCTTTCTAGAAAAATATTTTGTGTTCCGGCTTTTACACCCGAACCGATACCGCCAAAAACACCTGCAATACACATTCCTTTTTCTTTGTTGCAGATAATCAGGTCATCGTGATGCAATTCCCTTTTTACTTCATCGAGGGTGGTGAATTTTGTGTCCTGCGGCAGAGTTTTAACAATAACCTTATTACCTGTTATCTTATCAGCATCAAAAGCGTGCAATGGCTGTCCTGTTTCATGCAATACATAATTTGCTATGTCAACAATATTATTAACAGGGACTAATCCAATGGATTTTAACCGGTTTTGAAGCCATAACGGGGAGGGTTTAACATTTATTCCCTGTATGGTTAAACCGGAATATCGCGGGCATGCTTCCTGGTTTTCGATCTCAACTTCAATTGACAAATCGTGGTTATCTACCTTGAAATTATCTACTGATGGTTTCACAACGCAGGAATCTCCTTTTTGTTTCAGGAATGCCGAAAGGTCGCGGGCAACCCCGTAATGCGAACCGCCATCTATTCTGTTTGGTGTAAGGCCTATTTCAAATATTGTATCAGATTCAATCTTGAAATAATCTTTCGCCGGAATTCCAATCATAGCTGTTTCATCCAATACCATAATACCTTCGTGGGATGTCCCAAGCCCAAGTTCATCTTCTGCACAAATCATTCCTTCAGATACTTCTCCTCTTATTTTGGATTTTTTTATTACAAACTCCTTGTTCCCTGAATAAAGGGTTGTTCCAATTATTGCTACAGGAACTTTTTGTCCGGCAGCAACATTAGGTGCCCCGCAAACTATACGAAGAAATTTTTCTGAACCTATATCAACAGTTGTAATGGTTAATTTATCGGCATTTGGGTGCTTCTCAGAAGTTTTAACTTTCCCAATAACAATTCCCTCCAGACCACCTTTAACCGATTGGAAAGATTCAACTCCTTCAACCTCAAGACCAATGTCGGTAAGGATTACCGCCATCTCTTCAGGGTTAAGGTCTGTTTTAATATATTCTTTCAGCCAGTTGTACGAAATTTTCATGGTATCTCAGGTCATAATGATTTGAAAAAACAAAAGTAAGGAATTTTGTGCAAATCCCATAAGCAGCAATAAAATAAGGATATACGGAAAGCCCTAAAATGCACTTACCAGCTTGTAACTTGACTGGATTTCAATATATTTGTAGCTTGTTAAATACAGATACAAAATAGCATGGAGAGAGAAAAACTAATATTAGTTACAAATGATGATGGGGTTGAAGCTAAGGGCTTGAAATCTTTAATTGAAACTGTCAGGGAATTTGGCAAAGTGATAGTTGTAGCGCCTGAAGAAAGCCAGTCGGGTATGTCGCATGCAATAACTACCAAACTTCCTATACGGGTGCGAACAGTGAAAAAAGAGGAAGGATTAGAAATATATAGTTGTTCCGGAACTCCCGTGGATTGTGTTAAACTGGCATTACATCAGCTATTGGGGAGGAAACCGGATATGCTGGTTTCGGGCATTAATCATGGCTCAAATGCCTCGGTAAGTGTTGTTTATTCCGGAACAATGGCAGCTGCTATTGAAGGAGGTATTAATAAGATCACTTCTATTGGTTTTTCATTGCTTGATTATTCTGCTGATGCTGATTTTGAAACAGCCGGGATTTATGTCAGACGCATAATTGAGAAAGTTTTTATGAATGGCATAGCAGAAGGTATATGCCTGAACGTTAATATTCCTGTTGGAAAAGAAAATGAGTTGAAAGGAATTAAAGTATGCAGGCAAACAGATGGATATTGGCAGGAAGAATTCGAAAAGAGAATTGATCCCGGTAAACGGGAGTATTATTGGCTTACCGGCTATTTTAGTAACTCCGAGCCACTGGCAGATGATACT
>DAOVLD010000288.1 GCA_030631445.1 Bacteroidota bacterium | reverse complement strand
TATACCCTTCGCCATTAACACCAAAAACACTCCCCGGAGTGATATAGACGTTTGCCCCTTTCAGTATTTTGTCTGAGAATCCATAGTCATCACTTGTGCCTTTAAGCTTTGCCCATACAAACATTCCTGACTGATCCTTGCAATATTCGGTCTTCAGCAGATTCAGCAATTGCCAGGCTACTTCTCTCCTTTTTAAATATTCTGAATTAAGCTTTTTAAACCACTTCCCATTATTAGATAAAGCCTGTTGAGCAGCATGTTGCAATGGCAGAAACATCCCCGATTGAATATTGGTTGTTACTTTCAGCACATTTCTGATAAGATCACCACTGCCTGCCAACATTCCAATCCTCCAGCCGGCCATATTATGCGACTTGCTCAGAGAATTCAGCTCACATGCCACTTCTTTTCCTCCATCAGTTTCCAATATGCTCATAGGGACTTTGTTTAAAATAAAACTATATGGGTTATCATGACAGATAAGGATCTGATGCTTATGTCCAAAATCGACAAGCTGCCTGAAAAGATCTTTTGATGGGGATGCACCGGTGGGCATATGCGGATAATTCACCCACATAATTTTTACTTTTCTTAAATCACGATTTCCCAACTCAATAAAATCCGGATACCATCCATTTTCTTTCCTCAGGTTATATGTTTTTACTTTCCCGCCCAAAAGAGCAGATACCGACCGGTATGTTGGATAACCCGGATCGGGAACAAGCACTTCGTCACCTGGTTCAAGGTATGCCATAGTTAAATAAAATATTCCCTCTTTCGAGCCCATCAGAGGAAGTATCTCATTATCACAATCAAGTTTTACTCCGAAAAACTTTAGATACCAATCAGATAGCGACTTTCGAAGTTCAGAAATTCCTATATAGCTCTGATAACCATGGCTAACAGGGGATAAACTGCTATCAATCAATTTTTGGATTGTTTCAGGAGAAGGGGAAAGATCAGGACTTCCTATACCCAGGTTAATAACATTCAATCCCAATTTGTTCATCTCTTCAATCTCTTTCAGCTTACCTGAGAAATAGTACTCATTGACACTTTTTGTTCTTGATGCAACAGGTATTTTCATAGTATTTTCCTCCCTTTTTTAAATTCTCCAAGGATCCCGATTTTATCTGAAAACGGCTTAATAGCTTCAATTGCTTTTTTATACATGTCATAGTTATCATATTCCAGATCCACGTAAAATTGATATTCCCATTCTTTCCCAACAATAGGTAAAGATTGAATTTTACTCAGGTTCATATTGTAAAATGAAAGTATCATCAGTATTTTCGATAAGCTGCCAATTTCATGTCCCAGAGTAAAATAGATGCTGGCTTTATTTTTTTCAGACACCGGAATCCCGTTTTCCTTATCTGATAACAGCAGGAACCGTGTGTAGTTCAACTTATTGGTTTCAATACCCGAAACCAATATCTCCAGCTTATATTTTTCTGCAGCCAGACTACTTGCAATGGCACCTACACCTTTAAGTTTATGTTCATGTATTTTCTTTGCGCTCAAAGCGGTGTCTGAACTATCGTGCAACTTTATTTTCGGATATCGATCAAAAAAATCCTGGCATTGTAAAATTGCCATTGGATGAGAATATACATCCCTGATATCATCAATTTTCTGCCCCGGAATAGCCACAAGGTTTTGACGGATCCGGAGGAATATCTCTCCTATAATTTTCTTCCCGGAATCTTTTATCAGGGTATAGTTAGGTAAAATACTCCCGGCAAGTGAATTCTCAATTGCCATAATTCCATAATCCGCCTGTTGCTGCTTCAATGATTTGAACAACTCCTTAAAAGTTGTACGCGGAATGATCTCAATAGATTGTCCTTCAAAAAAATAATGGGCGGCAATATCATGAAAAGCTCCATATCCTCCCTGTATAACAATTCGTTTAGTTTTCATATTAAACCTTTTTTTAAAAAAAGTCCCGGTTTCCCGGGACCTGATAATATATTAAAATATTTTCTCAATCCCGGTCAAATCAGCCTGTTGTAAAAATTCTTAAAATAATAAAAGCTATATGTACTATATTTTTTCATAATCATTATTAAATATAAATAAGTGCAAAAAAAAAGCCCCCGCAGGGACTTTTACAATATTTTAAAGCACATATATCCCTTTGCTTCAGATCAAATAACTGAAGAAATAAAAATAGATATATGAGAAATAGTTTCGCATGTTTTATCAAATAACAAGGCAAATGTAATTCTTTTATTAAAATTTCAAAACTTTTCGCTTTATTTCCTGCTTTTTGTTTTCAGGAAATTCCAGGTGCAGGTCGGAACAATATTGGATTTTCATTTTAAACTCCCAATTCTTTAAAATATTTACTCATTATTGAAAGCTTTAATATTTTTTAAAATTAATAATTTACATCTTATTTTGATTTATTTAAACTTTTATTAAATTTATCTCTTCGATTATTAACATTCCACTAAATAGAAAAATTTATTATGAAAAAGATTATTATTTTACTTCTAACTGTTATTATTACAGCTAATGTTTATGCCCAGGAAGATGAAGG
>DAOVLD010000155.1 GCA_030631445.1 Bacteroidota bacterium | reverse complement strand
CTGATCCATTAATCAGGTAGCATATTAGAAAAAGAAAAAGGGCGGGTTTTTCCCGCTCTTTTTTTTTCTTTTAACACTAAATAAAATACTTTTATATTATGATTCTTATTCTTGTAGCTTGTTTTTCAAAAAAAACTTATTATGAAACAAAAATTTAATTTATTACCGGTACTTATTATGGTGCTTGCCGTTTTAACTTCCGGCTTTGCCTTAGCAAAAAAGGATGAAGAAAAAGAGGATGAAGAAAAATCTAAAACAAGCACATTCTCAGGATTAAAATGGAGAAGTATTGGCCCTGCCTTCTCTTCCGGACGAATAGCAGATTTTGTAGTTAATCCGCAAAACCATTCAGAATGGTTTGTTGCCGTTGCCAGTGGTCATATCTGGAAAACAGAAAATAACGGTACCACTTTTAAGCCGGTATTTGATGATCACGGCGCATATTCGATGGGATGTCTTGCAATGGACCCCAATAACCCGAATGTTATTTGGGCAGGAACAGGAGAAAATAATCACCAACGTGCCCTCGGATATGGTAACGGGGTATATAAATCCGCTAACGGAGGAAGTTCCTGGAAGAATATGGGTCTTAAAGAATCACGCCAGATTGGGAAAATTGTGATCGATCCCAGGAATTCTGATGTTGTTTTTGTAGCTACCGAAGGTTCGGCATGGGGACCCGGCGGCGACCGGGGACTTTACAAAACCACCGATGGCGGGGAAACCTGGAAGAAGGTTCTTGAAATAAGCGAAGAAACAGGTGTGAATGACGTGATATTGGATCCGCGTAATCCGGATTTGATTTACGCTACATCAGAGCAAAGAAGACGTCATGTACATACCAAGATCGGCGGCGGTCCCGAGTCGCGCTTTTATAAATCAACCGATAACGGTGAGACATGGAAAAAGATCACCAAAGGATTGCCCTCAGGCCATGTCGGCGGAATGGGGCTTGCTATCTCTCCTGTTAATCCTGATGTCCTGTACATAATTGCAGAAGCTGAGGGTGAAACAGGCGGGTTTTTCCGTTCTGTAAACCGTGGTGAATCATGGGAAAAAATGAGCGACCACCATGCAAGCGGTCAGTATTATAACGAGATATTTTGTGACCCGGTGAATGTTGATAAAGTTTTCAGCATGGAAGTTATAACCAAAGTTACTACAGATGCTGGAAAAACATGGAATTCAATAGGGAACAAAAGTCGCCATGTGGACGATCATGCCATGTGGATCGACCCTGATGATACAAAGCACTTTCTTATTGGTGGCGATGGTGGTGTTTACGAATCGTTTGATGGCGGGGAAAACTATATTTTTAAAACAAACCTGCCGGTTACCCAGTTTTACAGGGTGTCAGTGGATAATGACAAACCTTTTTATAATGTTTATGGCGGAACCCAGGATAACAACAGCTTTGGCGGACCATCTCAGAATTTAAGTTCTGCCGGGGTTACTGCCGGTGAGTGGATTGTTACTGTCGGTGGTGATGGATTCTGGCAAGCTATCGATCCAACCGATCCAAACATCATTTATTCGGAGTGGCAATATGGTAACAGTGTCAGATTCGATAAACGTAGCGGCGAAGGCATCAGCATTAAACCACAACCCGGTAAAGATGAGGATACTTACCGCTGGAACTGGAATGCACCGTTGATCCTTAGTCCATATTCCCACACACGTCTTTATGTTGCTGCCAATAAAGTGTTCCGCAGTGACGACAGGGGAAATTCATGGAAAGTGATATCAGATGACCTGACAAGACAACTGGACAGGAATACATGGAAAGTTATGGGTAAATTCTGGGGTGTTGACGCAGTCAGAAAAGATGTGTCAACCTCTCAGTTTGGAACAATTGTATCATTGGCTGAATCGGAAGTAAAAGAAGATCTGTTGTATGCCGGTACTGATGACGGACTGATCCAGGTTACCGGAGATGCAGGTACAACCTGGCGAAGCACCGGTGATTTTGAAGGAGTACCCAAATACACATATGTCAGTGATATCTGCCCTTCGAAATTTGACGAAAATGTGGTTTATGCCGCTTTTGATAACCAGAAAAGAGATGATTTTAAGCCCTATATCTTAAAAAGTACTGACAAGGGCCAATCCTGGAAACCGATAAGCGGCAACCTTCCTGATAACGGAACTGTACATACCATTGAACAGGATTATATGAATCCTGATCTGCTTTTTGCCGGCACTGAATTCGGAGTATTTTTCTCCATTGACGGAGGTGAAAAATGGGAGCAGTTAAAATCAGGAATACCCGCGGTTGCTATCATGGATATGGTTATCCAGAAAAGGGAAAACGATTTGGTATTAGCTACATTTGGACGCGGCTTTTACATCATGGATGATTATACCCCTCTAAGATCATTCAAACCTGAAATTCTTGAAGAAGATGCACGTGTTTTTCCAATTAAAGACGCTCTTGTATATATCAGAAAAAGAGGAATATATGGTCAGGGATCAACACCTTACATGGGTAAAAATCCACCATACGGAGCTACTTTTACTTACTATTTAAAAGAAGGGATCAAAACCCAAAAGGACTTAAGAAACGAGAAAGAGAAGGAACAGTTTAAAAAAGGTGAAAAGATTGAAGTATTATCATGGGATGAACTCAGGGAAGAAGGTAAAGAAGAAAAGCCTCATATCCGTTTCACCATATATGACGATCAGGATAATATTGTCAGGAAGTTCACAACTAAAGCGTCAAAGGGTATCCAGAGAATAACATGGGATCTCAGGTATGAATCCACTTCTCCCGTACGTCTGAAAAATGATGAATTCGATCCTATGGCAGATGGTGGCGGAGGAATTCTTGCTATTCCGGGAATGTATAAAGTTTCCATCTCTAAAGTTTTCCAGGGAAATGTAACAGAACTGGTTAGCCCGGTTGAATTCAACGTCGTGGCTCTCAATAATACAACTATTCCCGCGGAAAACCGGAAAGAGGTGTTTGAATTCCAGGAAAAGGCCGGCGAACTTGCCGGTACTATGCAAGGTGCAATAAGATATACATCAGACCTGAGTGAAAAAGTTGAATATATCCTTCAAACTCTCTACAGAATGCCTGGTTCAACTCCCGAAATGATCACTGAAGCAAAGAGAATCAGAAACGAGATTGATGAAATTGAATTTATATTTTACGGACACAAGGCAATAGCAAGCTGGGAAGAGGTGCCTCAAGGACAAATGCCATTGCAGAGACGATTAAGAAATATGGCATATACTCATTATGGTTCTACCGCACCATTAACCCAGACAGAAAAGGATTCTTATAATATCCTCTCTGAAAAACTTCCCCCGCTTATTGAAAAACTTAAGAAAATTGGCGAACAATATCTTAAAGAACTTGAAAAACAAATGGATAAAGCAGGTGCGCCCTGGACACCGGGACGGGTTCCCGATTGGAATTTTTTTTAAACAAAAAATAAATTAATTTTGTTTTTGCAATAAATATTTTTCTTTCAAAGGAAAATAGTTATTTTGGTACTAAATTTTACTACTATGAAAAAGCTAGCAATAATATTTGCCGCCTGCATGGTGTTAGGTATAATTCTCAGTTCCTGTAACAGGGAAGTATGTCCTGCATACAGTAAGGCTGATATTGAACAAACTGAAGAAACTGCGTAGACAGAAACTTTTTTCGGGTTTTTTCCGCCTTCCGTTATCAAATTCTGAACCACAGGACATTAAATCTTTTGGTTCAGTTATTTTGTTCATTATGAAGAAGGTCCCATTACTTTTATTTATATTTATTTTTTCTTCCCTGGTTGGTATTTCGCAGGGAGAGTTAGATGTTCAGCAAAAAGCTTTTTACAGAAACGAGAAATCCATCGGTCTTATGCTTAATTCAACCGGTTACGGATTAAGCTTAAGGTATGGGAAAAGGATCGATTTCTTTAACAAAAGAATATTTGAGGGAGATATAAGTATCCTTAAACATCCTAAAGAGTATAAAACAACCAATCCCTATTTTCCCAATAACAGACGGTTTGTTTTCGGTAAGTTAAATTTTGCAATAACCCTCCGGGGTGGAATGGGTTTCCAGCATATGATTTTCAAAAAAATTGATCAGGGGGGTATTGCTATCCGTTACATTTTTTCCGGCGGACCATCTATTAGCTTATATAAACCTATTTACTACGATGTACTCTACCCTGTATCGCTTTATGAAAGTGAAGTGAGAAGTGAAAAGTTTAATGTATCAATCCATAACCCCCAGGATATCTACAGGCCATCATCATTCTTTAAAGGGTTTGATGAAATAAAAATTATACCGGGGGCTTATGGTAAGGCCGGGATAAATTTTGAATACAGTAAACTTGACAGAATAATTCACGCTGTTGAAATTGGTGTTACATTTGATGCCTTTCTGAAAAAAATACCGATAATGGCAAGTGAAGATAATCTCTGGTTTTTTCCCGCACTTTTTGTAAGTTACAGATTTGGCAATATTATTGATCCAAAAACCCCACTTCCTGAAAATCCCGAATTTAATATCTCTGAACCGGAACTGTCCCCTGCACCTGGTGTTTATTAGTACATAAAATATAACTAATCAGTCGGCAGTCCACTCCATTATCACATTCTTCACTCTTCGACTATTAGACCTTGAACTCTTCGACTTCTTCCCATTATTCCCTGCCCGTCCGGTCAGGCGGGCATTATTCCATTTAGCACCTATTCATTTTCCGGATGAACCAATCTTATGATATTCATCATTGCTGAATTGATAATTATTCCTAATTTTGTATGAAATTTTTTAATAAACATTATTTAATTACTTGAATTATGGCAAAAATTAAAATTGCAATCAATGGATTTGGAAGAATTGGGAGAAATGTTTTAAAGATCGCCCTTGAAAGGCCGGATCTTGAGGTAGTTGGGATTAATGACCTGACAGATACAAAAACACTTGCACATCTTTTGAAATACGATTCTACACAAGGAAGATACGAAGGAGTTTCTTTTGAAAACGAATTTCTAATAGTTAACGAATTGCGGATAAAAGTAACTGCGGAAAGAAATCCGGCAAATATTCCCTGGTCAGAAACCCCGGATGTTGTTGTCGAATCAACAGGTGTTTTCCGGTTAAAGGAAAGCCCAAAAGGTGGCTATGGTGACCATCTGAAAAATGGAGCAAAAAAAGTTATCTTAACAGTTCCGGCAAAAGATACAATTGACAATACCATTGT
>DAOVLD010000134.1 GCA_030631445.1 Bacteroidota bacterium | reverse complement strand
ATTTCGTTTTTAAATTTACAAAAAGAAACAATGGAAGCTTACAAAAAGACGATTGAGCAAGCCTGGGGAAACAAAAAATTATTAAAGGATAAAAATGTCCAAACTTGTATCAGGGAGGTTATTGATCTCCTGGATCAGGGGAAAATCAGGGTTGCTTCGCCAGCCAATGATGAATGGGTTGTAAACGAATGGGTTAAAAAGGCTGTTATTTTGTATTTCCCAATTCAAAAAATGGAACTCACTGAAGTACCCCCTTTTGAATTCCATGATAAAATCAAACTTAAGAAAGGATATGACCAACTTGGTATACGTGTTGTTCCACATGCTATTGCCCGTTATGGGTCATATCTGGCAAAAGGAGTAGTACTGATGCCTTCTTACGTGAATATCGGGGCATATGTTGATGAAGGAACAATGGTCGATACATGGACCACTGTTGGTTCATGTGCTCAGATTGGTAAAAACGTTCATTTGAGCGGAGGAGTAGGAATAGGTGGAGTGCTTGAGCCTGTTCAGGCTGCGCCGGTAATTGTTGAGGATAATTGTTTTATCGGATCAAGATGTATTGTTGTTGAGGGAGTTAGAATTGAAAATGGAGCTGTGCTCGGAGCAAATGTAGTACTGACAAAAAGCACCAGGATAATTGATGTTACCGGAAGGGAGCCTGTTAGTTCAAAAGGATTAATTCCATCCGGGTCAGTGGTAATACCGGGTAGCTATACAAAAGAATTTCCTGCCGGGAAATTCCAGGTTCCGTGTGCTTTGATAATAGGGAAAAGAAAAAAGTCAACCGATCTGAAAACCTCCTTAAATGATGCTTTAAGAGATTTTAATGTAGTTGTCTAATATTGTTGGTGCTACCACTAATTTTAGTGGAATATATTAAACAAAAGTTATAATGAGTGAATGCTTAAATGAGTGAATGATTGAATGTGAAAATAAAAGACTATTATGAATACAAATATCCATATTGCTTATACAAATAATTTATTTTCAGACAATTGCATATTTAAGCATTGTATCATTTAATCATTTATGCATTTTAAATAAAGGTATTAATTAGAATCATGAAATAATTATTTACTATTAAAATAACAGTTAAACTATATTTTTGATAATGAGAATAGGATTTGATGCAAAACGTGCATTTTTTAATAAGAGCGGATTGGGAAACTACAGTCGTGATACCATATCAATCCTGACAGGTAATTATAGTGAACACACTTATTTTCTATACACTCCGCCAGGAATACCAAAGGTTGATTTTACAACCGGTTCATCTGTTTCTGTTTGTAAACCAATGAATTATGTTGGCAGAAAACTTCCCTTTTTCTGGAGAAGCTTTATGTTACCAAATCAGTTAAAGAGCGACCGGATTGATCTGTATCATGGGCTTAGTAATGAAATTCCATTTAGTATAAAAAAGTCAGGAATTAAATCGGTTGTGACTATTCATGATCTGATTTTTCTGAGATTTCCGGAATGGTATCCTTTTATAGACAGGAAGATTTATGAAGTGAAATTCAGGAAGAGTTGCAGGGATGCAGATAGAATTATCGCCATTAGTAAGCAAACAAAAAATGACATTATTGATTTTTTTAGAATAGACCCGGGTAAAATTGATGTAGTTTACCAGGGATGTAACCCTGTTTTTCAGAAAAGAGCCGATACGGAACAGGTTTCCAGGGTCAGGAAAAAGTACTCAATACCTGATGAATACCTCTTATATGTCGGGACGGTGGAAAAGCGTAAAAATCTTTTTACAATAGTCAAAGCACTTAAACTCAGTAATCTGAATATTCCTCTTATAGTTGTGGGAAGGCACACTTCTTATACCGGACAGGTAATAAATTATATCCGGAACAAAAACATGGAAAATATTCGGTTTATTAAACATGTTGATACTAACGAACTTCCTGTTTTTTACCAGAACGCAAAAATATTTATTTACCCGAGTATTTTTGAAGGGTTTGGAATTCCGATCCAGGAAGCTCTTTTTTCAAAAACTCCTGTTATAACATCAAAAACGGGATGTTTTCCTGAAGCAGGTGGTCCGGGATCAGTTTATATTGATCCGGTAAATGCTGAAGAACTTGCTGATGCAATTTTAAAGCTATTGATAGATACACCTTTCAGTGAAAGAGTGGTTAGTGAAGGTTATACTTATGCTCAAAACTTCACCAATGAGAAAATTGCTAAAAACCTGATTGAGGTTTATAAAAAAATTGTATAGACATGGAAAACGACATTATAAATTCGTTGAAAGTACTTTTAAACGGAGGAATTATATTATATCCGACAGATACAATCTGGGGATTAGGTTGTGATGCCACAAATAAAGCAGCTATTGAACGTGTATATGAGATAAAAAGACGGCAGGATAAATATAGTATGATTATTTTATTGAGTGATATTGAAGAAATGAGTAAGTATGTGACCAAAATTCCTCGCGAGGCAATTAAATTGATTGAATCTTCTGTTCATCCTGTTACAATAATTTATCATTCTGCACAAAACCTGCCACAAAACATTCTTGCAGATGACCAGTCAATAGGAATAAGAATTACAAAAGATCCATTCTGTTCGGAACTTATTCGCCGGTTTGGCAAGCCTTTGGTCTCAACATCCGCCAATATCAGCGGGAGTCCGAATCCCGGGAATTTCTCTGAGATTGAAGATGACATTATCATAGAAGCTGATTACGTGGTGAGATGGAGGCAGAATGATTACACCCGCAGTGTTCCTTCAACCATATATAAAGTGAATGACAGGGGTGGGATAATTATTATCAGGAAATAGAAATTATAGATACATCTAACAAAAACTTGCAAAAAAAGCCGACCGGATTATACAGTCAGCTTTTATTAAGTAATTACCTGTATTTTAATCTAATGACCGTACTTTACCTGATCCTGAGACTTTTGCATTAACCATCGGGGTTCCTTTGTAATATACACTTCCACTTCCTGAAATGGAAACTTCAAGTTCGGAAACAGCAAAAACCTTACATGTTCCTGACCCGCTTATCCTTATCTCAACACTATTTACCTTAAGATTCTCGGCAAACATATCTCCTGATCCGCTTATTGAGATCTCCATAGTTTCTGCAGTTTTTGAGCCGGAAAGATCTATATCTCCTGATCCTGATATACTACCCTCAAGGTCAGAAGCAACAAGATCATCAATCACAATATTTCCACTTCCACTGATAGCAAAATCAAGACTCTCGGTTTTTATTTGTGTTTCAGCTTTGATATTTCCTGATCCGGAAAGAAAAAGTCCTTCAACATCGGGGGTTGAAACATATATCTTAATCTGCTTGTTGCTACGGATATACCATTTGCCAGTCTTGAGTTTAATTTTAAGATTGTCTCCAACCACCTCTGTCCGGATTAAATCGAGAATTTTTTGTTCAGCTTCAATAACAACTTTAGTGTCATTTCCCTGTGTTAAATATAGATCTGCCGAAATAGAAAGGCTAATACTTGAAAAAGAGCCAACATCACGTGTCTCTTTTTCTTGTGCTAATGCTCCGGATCCCACGGAGAATAAAATAACGGATAGGAATAATGAATAAAAGATTGATAAACCGGTCATGTTTTTTATCGTTGTTTTCATGTCAAAAAGTTTTAGTTCTTAATAAAGACGAGTATTTTTTTCTCCTGCTGCAGTTTTTTTATGTAAATTTGAGTTATTATTTAATATCCGAACCGGTTCTTTATAAAAATATTCATTTTTCTTTGAAAAGTTTATTAAATGATAAGTAAATTATTAAGTAAATCCAATCGCCTTTTTAACCAATCACATACTCCCCGGTGGATTGTATTCCTGATTGACTTAATTATTTGTTTTTTTTCTATTTCTCTGGCTCACCTTCTGCGCTTTAATTTTGAGATCCCCCAGGAATATCTTGAAACAATAACATTTGTAATTCCATATGTATTATTTATTCGTGCGGTCAGTTTTGTGTTATTCCGGTCTTATGCCGGTCTTATCCGTTATACCAGCGCTAAAGATACAGAGAGAACAATTATGGTAGTTTTATTCGGTACGTTTATACTTGTTATCGGAAATGTAGCATGGAATAAACTGTTCCTGGGGGTAAACCTGATACCATATGGTATTCTAATAATTGATTTTCTGATTACAGTTTTTGTAATGTCCACTTCACGGCTTTTTATTAAATCGCTATATCTCGAAATCTATAACCCTTCATCTCAACGATCAAATATTATTATTTACGGGGCAGGACCTTTGGGAGCAATTACAAAACAAACTCTTGACAGGGATGAAAGAGCTAAATTTAAGGTGCTTTATTATATTGACAATTCGAATTGGGGAAACAAACTTGAAGGGGTCAGAATATGTCACGAGAAAGAATTACCCGAAATACTTAAAAAGAATGAAATATCAAGGATAATAATTACTGAAAAAAATATTGATCCTGAAAAAAGAGAAGCTCTTATTGACATCTGCTTGCAATATGATATTAAAGTTCTTACAATACCTGAAGCAAGCACATGGATAAATGGCGAATTAAGTTTTAAACAGATAAAGGAATTTAAGATAGAAGATTTGCTGGAACGTCCCCCAATTAAGTTGGATGAAAAAACAATAAGACAACAAACTTCAGGCAGGTGTGTTTTGGTGACCGGAGCTGCAGGATCCATTGGAGGCGAGATAGTAAAACAACTTACAAAGTATCATCCAAAAAAAATTATTTTGTTCGATCAGGCTGAATCGCCACTCTATTTACATGAACTTTCACTTCAGGAACGATTCAAGTTTTATGATTTTCAAATTGTACTGGGTGATATTGCAAACAGGGAACGAGTAATAAGAATTTTTGAAAAATACAAGCCCGAGATTGTTTATCATGCTGCTGCTTATAAGCATGTTCCGATGATGGAGAACAATCCTGAAGAAGCAATTCGTACCAATGTTTTGGGCACTAAAATTCTTGCTGACTTATCGGTAAGTTATGATGTCAGTAAGTTTGTTATGATATCAACAGATAAAGCTGTTAATCCTACAAATGTAATGGGGGCTTCGAAAAGAATAGCAGAAATATATATTCAGAGCCTTAACAAACATAAGAAAACCAGTTTTATTACAACCCGGTTTGGGAATGTATTAGGATCTAATGGCTCAGTTATTCCCAGGTTTAAAAAACAGATCGAAAGTGGTGGACCGGTTACAGTAACGCACCAGGAGGTGACCAGGTATTTTATGACTATACCCGAGGCATGTCAGCTTGTTCTTGAAGCTAGTGTAATGGGTAAAGGAGGGGAGATATTTATCTTTGACATGGGAAAATCAGTGAAGATAATTGATCTTGCAAAGAAGATGATACGTTTATCAGGGCTGGAACTGGGGAAGGACATTCGTTTGAATATCATTGGTTTGCGGCCGGGAGAAAAATTGTATGAAGAATTACTGAACAACAAAGAAAATACTATCCCTACACACAATTCAAAGATAATGATAGCCAAAGTACTGCAGAATGACTTTAAGTCGGTAATGAAAAAAACAGATCAGTTGATTAATTTTGAAGGGAAGGACACATTTGATATTGTCAGGGAAATGAAGATAATTGTTCCGGAGTTTATTAGTGAGAATTCTGTGTATGAAAAACT
>DAOVLD010000224.1 GCA_030631445.1 Bacteroidota bacterium | reverse complement strand
TTTTGCACGTTTTTTGATTGATATTGCAAGTAAAAAAGTACCTTTGCGAAATGTTTTGTAAAATGAGGTTTAATCTGCCAATAATTACACTTCTTTTCATCCTTTTTTCCGGATGTGGTGAGTATGAAAAAATATTAAAAAGTGATGATTACGATCTGAAATATGAAAAGGCTCTTTCATATTACGACCAGGAAAAATATATTAAAGCAGTAACAATTTTTGAACAGATCCTGCCCAGATTCAGAGGTACCGAAAAGTCTGAAAAGATAAATTTTCTTCATGCAAAAAGTTATTATTTGATGGGAAATTATACTATGGCAGGGCACCATTTCAGGACTTTTTTTAAAACCTATGGAAATAGCGAGTATGCTGAAGAGGCTTATTTTTTAGCAGCTTATTGTTACTATCTGCTGTCGCCACGACCAAGCCTCGATCAGGAGAATTCATTTAAAGCTATTAATGCCTTTACACTTTTTATGAATAGATACCCTGCCGGTAAAAGAGTGAAAGAGTGTAATATATTAATTAAGGAACTACAGGATAAATTATCGGAAAAGTCATATTTGAATGCTAAACTTTATTTTAACCTGGGTGATTATAAGGCTGCAAAAGTAGCTATACAGAATAGTTTGGAGGAATATCCCGATACTAAATTCCGTGAAGAATTATTATTCCTCAAACTTAAATCACAATTTTTATTGTCTGAGAATAGTGTACCTGAAAAACAAAAAGAAAGGTACCAGACCACCCTGGATGAGTATTATTCTTTTATTGAAGAATTTCCCGGAAGTAATTATCAAAAAGATATTGAAAGAATATATGGATCAACTGCAATTTTCCTAAATATTGAAACAACAAATACAAATTAAGATATGGATTATAAGAAAACACAAGCTCCGGTTTCAACTATTACACGCGACTTGAACAAACTGGAGGAGAAGACAGGGAATATTTATGAAACAGTGATTATTTGTGCTAAAAGAGCTAACCAGATCAGTGTTGAGTTGAAGCATGAACTTAATAGCAAACTTGAAGAATTTGCCTATTATACTGATAACCTCGAAGAAGTATTTGAGAATCGGGAACAGATTGAGATATCAAGATTTTACGAAAGACTTCCGAAACCCTCATTAATTGCTTTACAGGAATATGTTGATGATAAAATATATTTCAGAGAACCGGATGCAGAGGAATAGGAAGTGAGTAAGGAGAAGAAAAGGCAGAAGGCAGAAGGCAGAAGGCAAAAGGGAAGAAAGAAGAGAAGAGTTGAGTAGTTGAGTAAGGTGAGTAGGTGAGTAAGGAAGAATGAAGAGTTCAAGGTTTAAGGTTCAAAGACCTTAACTCGTAACTCTTTGAAAGAATGCAGAAGTAAGAAGATGTGAGTAAGGTGAATGGTTTAGTAATTCTTAACTTTAGCACTTTAGGCACTTCTTTATTTAGTCATTTTTATTGTTTTAAACTCCTTTTCATGAAGAAAAAAACAATAATTTCATTAGCAATAATATTTTCAGCATATATTCTATCATCTGCACAGGAGCTTAATTGTAATGTGCAGATAGTTACCCAGCAAATACAGGGAACAAATAAGAAAATTTTTCAAACACTCCAGGCAGCAGTTTATGAGTTTGTTAATAACCGTACCTGGACAAATAATGTTTACAGCTATAGTGAACGTATTGAATGTAATATCATGATTAATCTTACAGACCAGATATCATCAGACGAATTCAAAGGAACTATCCAGGTGCAGTCCAGAAGGCCGGTTTACAATACTACCTATAATTCTACTATGTTTAATTATGTAGATAATAAATTTCATATACGATATGTAGAATTTGAGCCTCTTGAATTTAATGAAACATCTCATCTGTCTAATCTGACATCCATTCTTGCATATTATGTGTATATCATTATTGGTCTTGATAATGATTCTTTTTCCTTTGAAGGTGGATCTCAATATTTTGAGAAAGCTGAAGCTATAGTAATGAATGCCCAGAATGCTCCCTTTGCCGGATGGAAACCGTATGAAGGGTCAGGTAATAAGAACCGCTATTGGCTTATTAAAAACATACTTGATGTTGAATATTCTCCTGTAAGGGAGTTCCTATACCGTTACCACAGGATGGGACTTGACAACCTGGAAAGTGCCACTAATGAAGCGAGAATTGAAATTATCGAAGGTCTGAGACTTCTGCAGGAAGTGTACCGGAAAAAACCAGATCCGTATCTTTTTCTTCTTCAGATTGTTTTTGATGCCAAAAAAGATGAGTTTGTAAATATCTTTTCCGAATCTTTCGCCGAAGAAAAAAGCAGGGTGTTAAGAATACTTAAGGAAATTGACCCCTCAAATTCCCGCAAGTATGAAAAAATAAATAAGGAAACCTGATTAGAGCGAAGAGCGAAGAGCAAAGAGCAAGGAGCAAAGAGCTCCGTGCAAGCAACCATATAACTTATAACGTTTAACTTATAACTCTTAATTCTTAACTTGTAACTCGTAACCCATTTTACTCTTGACAAACTTTTAACTTTCAACTTTCAACTTAACTATGCTCAAATCTCTTTCAATCCGGAATTACGCTCTGATACAGCAACTTGATATAAATTTCAATTCAGGGCTCTCCATGATTTCCGGTGAAACAGGAGCAGGAAAATCAATTATTCTTGGTGCACTTTCGCTTATCCTGGGGCAACGGGCTGATAAACAAATGTTAAGAAATAAAGAGAAAAAATGTGTTGTTGAAGGTGCATTTGGAATTAAAGAATATAAGTTGCAGGAGTATTTCAGTAATTATGATCTGGATTATGAAGAGTTAACTACACTGCGGCGGGAGATCAACAGCAACGGCAAATCAAGAGCATTTGTGAATGATACTCCTGTTAAGCTCAATATATTAAGAGATCTTTCTCTGCGGTTGATTGATATCCATTCACAGCACGAAAACCTGGAATTGACAAATAACCTGTTCCAACTCAATGTGGTTGATGTTTTTGCCCGTCATTCAGATCTGGTTGAGGATTACATTATTAGTTACAAACAGTATCGTGAACTGGAAAAGAAATTAACTGTGCTTAACAATACAGCACAGCAATCGAGGCAAGACCTTGATTACTTTCAATTTCAATTCGACCAGTTGGAGAAAGCACATCTTGAGTCAGGTGAGCAGGAAAAGCTTGAGGAGGAATTAAAAACCCTTAATCATGCCGAAGAGATAAAAACAAACCTGGGAAATGCATCTTTTATCCTTGCTAATGACGAAAATGCATTGCTGACACGTTTGCATGAAACAGTGCAGCTAATAGGGAAGCTTAAATCATATTTTTCAAAAGTCGGGGAACTTTACGATCGCCTGGAAAGTTCTCATATTGAATTGAAGGATATTGCCGTTGAAATTGATCAACTTGATGAGAAGGTGGAACATAATCCCAACAGGGCAACAGAGGTAAATGAACGGTTAGACCTGGTTTATTCACTTCAGCAAAAACACAGGGTTGAAACAGTTGATGAGCTTATCGGAATAAAAGAAGAACTTCAAAAGAAAATTGATGAAGTTGCTTCATATGATACTGAAATTGAAAAGCTTGAAAAGGAACTGGATTCTCAAAAGGGAAAATTGGAAGAAGTGGCAGCAGAGCTTCATAAAAGCCGGTTAAGCGTGATCCCTGAAATGGAGTCGCATCTAACAGTAATGCTACGGCAATTGGGAATGCCAAACGGAAAATTCAGGATTGAACATAAAGATACGGATGACTATACGCCAACTGGTATTGATAAGGTAATTTTCTT
>DAOVLD010000089.1 GCA_030631445.1 Bacteroidota bacterium | reverse complement strand
AATATTCCATTAAATTTCTCGGTATTAATGGGACGGTTATATTCACCCCAGTCAATTTTATCACTGGTAGAAGGCTCGCTCACAAAATACTTGTCATTTGCAGCCCTGGCAGTCCATTTTCCTGTATTAACAAGAAACGGACCTCCGTGAATAATTTTCCCTTCACCCCTGAATACAGCTTCCTCATACAAAGCAGCTTCAGGAATATTCCAGAAAACCTTATCCAGATGAACAAAACCATGATGTTCAAGGCCATAATCGCTGGCCAATATCCCGGCATGTTTAACTGCAGGTGTGTCAAATTTTAAATATTTTTTCATTTGATTTTTTTATTATTCTATTTAAGCAATAGAATCTTGTTTAGAAAAGTATTATCATTCATTTACAAAAACGGAAACGATAATTTTCATGTTTCTGCTACAACCAATCTCTAACTAATTTTCGTTCACCGATATACAGTTCATTTGGTGAATTCGGATCGAGTGCCCACTTTATCCTTTCAATACCTTCGATTATATCTTTTATTGAACCGCATGTTGAGAGTCTTAAATATCCATCCAAACCAAACTCAATTCCGGGCATAGTCAGTACTCTTACCTTATCAAGCAGGAATTTTGAAAGCCGGGTTGAATCTTTATCATAGGTACTAAAGTCAGCAAATACATAGAATGTTCCATCCGGTTTAGTCGGTTTAACACCATCAAAAGCATTCAATTGATCCATCATTACATTCCGGTTATTTTCTAATGTTAACCTCAGGCTTTCAACCCCTGATTGCACACCTGTGATTGCTCCAATCGCTGCTTTTTGGAGTAACACGGCAGGCCCGGCAGTCTGATGTCCCTGAATATTAGACATTACCTCAATAAGTTTCTTACTGGCCACTGCCCATCCAATCCGGAAACCGGTCATCGCGTATTGCTTTGACACACTATTTATTATGATAAGTTTCGAATTCTCATCAAGATCCTTTGCATATTTATAACAATTTGCCGGTTTTTTTCTGTCAAAACAGAGGCGATGATAGATATCATCCATAATAAGGTACAAGCCCTCTTTTTCACAAAAACTGACCACATCAGCAATAAACTCATCAGAATATATCACACCGGTTGGATTATTTGGAGAATTCAAAATAATTGCCTTAGTGTAGGAAGTAAAATTCATCTCGATATCCTGCATCCTTGGATAAAAAGTGCCATCTTCGGGATGCACAGGAACCGGGATTGCACCACACAGTTTAACCATTTCGGGATAGCTTACCCAATAGGGTGCAGGGAAAATTACTTCGTCCTGTGGATCAAGAATTGCCTGTAAAGCAACCATAATAGATTGTTTAGCACCATTAGATGCAATGACATTTTCCGGTGCAACCTTCCTGTCATAATACTCTTCAGTATACCTTATTATTGCCTGTTTCATTTCAATTGTTCCATCCACAGGGGTATAACGAATCTCTCCTGAGTTTAATAACCCGGTAAAATTGGTAATTGCATCAATGGGAGTCCGGCTTTTCGGTTCTCCGCCACCAAGATGTATTAATGGTTCACCTTTAGCTTTTAATATTGCGGCTGTTTCATTTAACAGCAAGGTTGCAGATTCTCCTATTGATCTGCCGATAATACTTATACTCATTATAAATTAGTATTAGATTGCTTTGTTTTCATTTCGAATATAAAAAAGTGACTAAATGAAGAAGTGTCTAAAGTTATAAGTGCCTAAATGAAGAAGTGTCTAAAGTTATAAATGCCTAAAGTGACTAAAGTTATAACTTCTTCTCTTCTCTTCATAACTTTAGTTCACTTTAAACTTTAGTTCACTTTTAACTTCTTCTCTTCATACCATAAATTTAACATGACATATTGAAAGATGCAAATTTGATAAAAAATTGAGTTATAAACTGAAAAATAATTAATATTGTACAACATAACCGGGATGATGATAAATCAGCTTCAAAATAAAAAAATATTATATGGAAATACTTGAGGTCTTAAAATACACTTTACCTGCATTAATCGTTTTTCTAACAGCTTATTTTCTTATCAGAGCATTTATCCGAAACGATCAGGAGAAACGTAAACATGAGATAATCCTGCAAAATCAGAAAAACGTTACACCTATCAGACTGCAGGCATATGAGCGAGTTATACTTTTTCTTGAAAGGATTTCGCTTGAATCTCTTATTATGCGAACCAGTAAACAGGGAATGACCAGCAAGCAAATACAAACATCCATGCTTAATACAATAAGAGAAGAATTTGAACATAATCTTTCACAACAAGTATATATGACACCTAATGCCTGGGAGATAATCAAAAATGCAAAATCCAACACCACAAAGATTATCAATTCATCTGCAGATCATGTAAAACCTGGTGCTCCGGCTATCGAATTCAGCCGGTATATACTTGAGAAAGTTATGGAAATGGATAAAGAGCCAACAAAAATCGCTCTTGATTATCTTAAAAAAGAGGTTAGTACATTCTTTTAACCTGCATTATTATTCATTTTAGTCCCTTTATTCCCCCTAGTGTCATGTCAAACTTGTTTTGACGGTTGAAGAATAGTTGGCAAAAGGCAAATGGCAGTTGGCAATGATGTTAGCAGTGGAGTATTATTTGCCAACTGCTCTTTGCTAATTGCCAACTAAACATTTACGACAAATTAAGATTGACACAACACTAGTCCCTTTATTCCCTCTATTCCCTTAGTCCCTTTATTCCCTCTATTCCCTACATAATATCAATACTTCGTTTAACAAATTTACTTAATTCCTCTCCTTTAAGCATATTGTTTGAAAGCAAGGCAAGGTCAATTAGTTGTTTCACCAGTTCATTTTTGGATCCATATTCTGAAAGAACTTTCCCTTTTTTATCATTCAGTTCATCTATCTTTTTCTTCAGATCTTCAATCCTGTCTTTCTCCTCCTGCTTTATTTCTTCATCCTTTTTGCCTTCCTGATCTTTCTCAAATTTAGATTTATTATCCTCTAAAGGTTTGACTTTTTCATTTAGTTTTCTTACATCTTCGCCAACCGTGTTCTCCATTTCCTCTGCAATTTTTATTACCAAAGGATGGTTACTATTAACAACAAGGGTGAAACTGTCAGGCAGATTACCATACATATTCATTCCACCTCCCATTTCTGACATATCTTTCATTCTTCTCATAAATTCCGACTGGACAATGGTCATTGGATGTTCTTCCTCTTTCAGGTTTTCAAAAGAGACGACAAAATTATCTTGTTTGGGAATTTGTGATTGAATAACAGGAGACAAATTATTTTTCTGTTCAGTGGTAAGTTTAGACTCAGAAACATCATCTTTTTGAATAAGCTTATCAATAACATCAGAATCAACACGAACAAAGCGTGCATTAGTAAATTTTTGTTCCAGATGATTCAAATAATGAGTATCAAGCTGCCCGTCCATTAAAAGAACATCATATCCTTTCTGATTAGCTTTTTCTATAAAAGTGAATTGTTCTTCAGCATTGGTGGAATAAAGATAGATAAGTGTTTTGTCCTTATTAGCCTGGTTCTCTTTAATAAGATCTTTATATTCCTTAAAAGTAAAAAACTTACCATTGGTGTTTTTAAACAAAGTAAATTTCTCAGCACGGTCATAAAATTTCTCATCTGTAATCATCCCATAATGAATAAATAATTTCAAATCGTCCCATTTTTTTTCAAATTCAGGACGTTCTTTTTTAAAAATATCATTCAACTGGTCTGCAACTTTCTTTGATATATGACCTGATATTTTCTTAACATTCGGATCATTTTGCAGAAAGCTTCTTGACACATTAAGCGGAATATCAGGTGAGTCAATAACGCCATGCAATAAAGTCAGAAATTCAGGCACAATTCCCTCAACTGAATCTGTAACAAATACCTGATTACAATATAGTTGTATCTTATTCTTCTGTATCTCAATGTTATTTTTTATTTTAGGAAAATAAAGAATTCCCGTAAGATTAAACGGGTAGTCAACATTAAGGTGAATATTAAAAAGAGGCGCCTCCTGCATTGGATATAAATCACTATAAAATTTCTTATAATCCTCCTCTTTCAGATCAACAGGCTTTCTGGTCCAGGCAGGTTTGATATCATTAATTATATTATCTTTTTTGGTTACAATTTCTTTTCCGTCCTTCCATTCTTTTTGTTTTCCAAAAGCTATTTTAATTGGCAGGAAACGGCAATATTTATTAAGAAGTTCATTTATTTTTGATTCTTCAAGGTATTCTTTTGATTTTTTATCCAGATGCAGTATAACATCAGTACCAATAGTTTTCTTTTCAATCTCATCAAGGGTAAATTCCTGGGTTCCATGACAAACCCATTTAACAGCTTTCGCTCCTTTCTGGTACGACCTGGTTATTATCTCAACCTTTTCAGAGACCATAAAAGTAGAATAAAAGCCTAATCCAAAATGGCCAATAATATTACCTGATTGATCCTTATATTTTTCCAAAAAATCTGCTGCACTTGAGAAAGCTATTTGGTTGATATATTTTTCAATTTCATCAGCTGTCATTCCAATTCCATGATCTGATACAGTTATAGTTTTTTTCTTTTTATCAACCTTTACACGTATAGTCTCACTACCAAGTTTCCCTTTATAATCTCCCACCGAAGCAAGTGTTTGAAATTTCTGGGTAGCATCAACAGCATTAGAAATCAGCTCTCTAAGAAATATTTCCTGATCAGAATATAAAAACTTTTTTATTATTGGAAAAATATTCTCCGTTTTAACATCAATTTTTCCTTTTCTCATTTTATCAATATTTTTGGTTATACAATTATATTAGAATCACCATCCTCCTGACAAAGTATATGCCAACAGAAAACACCTGACAAATAGTCACAGAAATAAAATAGATACAGATAATATATTTTAGTGTCTTAAGTTTGAAACGCCCAAAAGTATTAATTTCACTATACTTTGCATTATTAAGTCTGCAATCCTCAGTCTGCAGTCGGCAATCTGAAGACCGGGCTATTTATGTTTTTCAGTCCCGGTTTATCAGGAATGTAATTATTTGATCGTGTGTAATAATTGTTTGATTGTTTCCTTTATTGCCGACCGTTGACTGTGGACTGCCGACTGTTAACTACCGAAATTCGGGATTATTTTACGGGGTAAATTTTTGAGTTTTGATTAATTGGAACTTCCGGTTTATCCGGGTTAGGTATAAAAAATTTCAGGGTGTATGAAATAAGTAATTAATGCCATGATAATGATAAGTAAAACAAAGAATAACAAAATTTTAAGAGGTAAGATTCTTGCTTTACGCTTCTTTTCAAGATTTTTCTCACTTATTAAACCCTTAACGTGATTTAGAATCCTAAGGACAGAACTGTCATTCTTAGGAATGATTCCGATAGTACCAGCAGTAATTAATTCGTTATGTATATTTACATCTTCCTGGTTAGTAAGAACAAATACATTAAAATCCGGATAGATATTTTTAATTTTTTTTACACTATTAATCAATTTATCTTTTTCTGAAACACCATCATGACTACTTTCGGTATTTAAGAAAAATATATTTATACTAGTGTTGTCAATATTTGAAGTCTTCAGGTAATCACATAAAGCATCTGATGTTGAGAACAAATGCACTTTATATTTCTCTTCATTTGATAGCTTTTCCTTAACCAACGGGAAAAAAGCCCTGTTCTGGTCAACAAAATAAATAAAGACCAGCTTCTTTTTTTGAATATTCTTAAAAAAATCAATTCCCATATTTCAAAAATAAGATAAATTATTGAGTTTCTTCAATTAATTCCAGTAACCGGTTCGAAACCATTCTTATTTCATCATCCGATATATTAAGAGGTGGAGCAATACGGAAAGAGTCAGATCTGAACAGGAAGGAGTCAAGTAAGAATCCTTTTCGGGGTGCTTGTTCAATAAGTCGTTTAACATGATCCGGATATTTAAGCTCAACAGCTAAGAACAAGCCCATCCCTCTAAATTCTCTTATTGCCTTATGACGGATAAGTTTTTTAAACAACTCGCCCTTTCTGTTAACATCTGCAATTAATTTTTCTTCCAGGAGTACCTGCAGGGCAGCATGAGCTGCTACACAAGAAACAGGATGACCCCCAAAGGTTGTAATATGACCAAGTGAGGGATTAGTTTTTAGCTGAGACATATTCTCAGAAGATGAAATAAACGCACCCAATGGCATTCCTCCCCCTAATGCTTTGGCAAGTACTAAAATATCAGGTAAAACCTTAAATTGCCCGAAAGCAAACAATGATCCTGTTCGTCCAAATCCTGTTTGCACTTCATCAAATATCAGAAGGGTGCCGGTTTTCAAACACCGCTTCTTTAGTTCAGGCAAAAAGTCATTTACCGGTACTATCACACCTGCTTCAGCTTGAACCGGCTCTACAACCACACACGCAGTTTCAGAACTAATTTGATCCAGTTGATCCTTCCGGTTAAATTCCAGAAACCGGATTGATGGGACAAGAGGACGGAAAGCATCTTTATACGATTCGTCACCAAGAATACTGAGGGCGCCATGAGTACCTCCGTGATAAGATTTTCTAAAGGCAACTATTTCATAGCGACCTGTTATACGCTTAGCAAGCTTCATAGCACCTTCTACAGCTTCACTTCCCGAATTAACCAGGTAAACTGAATTGAGTGTTTCCGGAAGATTGTCAGTTAGTAATTTTACCAGTTCTATTTGCGGTTTTTGGACTAACTCACCATATACCATTAAATGAAGATGCTTATCAACCTGGCCTTTAATAGCTTTAATGACTTTGGGATGATTATGTCCCAAATTACTTACACAAACACCCGATATAAGATCAATATACTTTTCCCCTGAAGGAGTAAAAAGATAGATACCCCGTGCCTTCTCAATTTCAAATGCGAGGGGATTAACAGATGTTTGTCCAAAATGTTTCAGAAACAACTGTTTGTGTGAGGTCATGGATGAAAAGGTTAGAAATATTCAGGAAGTTACTTAACAATGAGATTAATATCATTAATCAACTGATCCTTATAGGACTTACCTATTGGGATATTTATGTT
>DAOVLD010000017.1 GCA_030631445.1 Bacteroidota bacterium | reverse complement strand
TGCACTTTCTACGGCAATATCTCTAAGAGATTTTTCCCATAGTTCACCAAATTTTGTTATCCCAATTCCTATAACAGCTATTTCTTTCATATTTTCCTCCTATTCTGGTTTAAGGATTTTACCCCTGAATTTTGCATACTCGCCATACTCAAGATATTTCAAATGCTCATTCAGTTGTTTCCTGACCCTGGGAGCCATATCCCGGTTTTTTAACAAATGTTTTGTTGTACGAAATACGAAGGCATCACTTCCGGCACCTGATCCGTATGATACAAGCAGTATTAGCTGATCAGGACCCGCTTCATCTAAAGTGGCAGCTAATCCCATAGGAGAGGAACCCGAATAAGTATTCCCTAATGTGGGAGTTAACAAACCATAACGATATTGATCTTCTGTGAAGCCAAGCTGTTTGGCAGCCTGAACGGGAAATTTACCATTTGGCTGATGAAAAATAAGATAGTCAAAATCCTTCGGCTTCATTCCTGTTTTTTCAAGGATTGCCTCTACAGCGCCAAAAACATGTTTTTGATATGCCGGTTTACCGGTAAATCTGCCGCCATGTTCAGGATAGTGGGCATTTTCCCGCCTCCAAAAATCAGGAGTATCCGTCATGAAACAGTGAGTATCCAGTAATTCGGCAACAATATTCTCTGTACCCATTATAAACGCTGCTGCTCCTGCACTTGCCGAATATTCAAGTGCATCTCCGGGAGCCCCCTGAGAGGTATCAGCACCTATTGCCAGTGCACATTTTATTACACCGGTTTTAACCAGATGCAAGGCAATGAACATGCCTTCAGTACCTGCTTTACAGGCAAATTCAAGATCTGCCGTATGAACATAAGGACAAATGCCTAATGCTTCAGAAACAATTGTCCCTGTAGGTTTGACAGCATAAGGATGCGATTCGCTGCCTACATATACCGCACCGATCAATGCCGGATCAATTCCTGCTCTGGCAAGAGCATTTTTTGCAGCACCAACTGAAAGTGTAGCACAATCCTCATCAGGTGCAGGTACCGATTTTTCATAAAGGTTCAATCCCTGTTTTAAAGCTTCGGCATCTGCTCCCCAAACCTTTGCAATCTCTTCAACCTTAATGCGATAACGAGGAATTTGTGTACCATATCCGATAATTCCAACCATATAAGTAATCTTTTATTGTTAATGAAATAATTGCTATTAGTTAATTAGCTAATTTGTTAATATATCCTTAAACATTCTTCTTACTGCAACACAGCAATATAATACTCTTTGCTTTCGGCTCTTCACCCTCAGCTCTTTGCTCTCCGCACTTTGCTCTTCACTCAATCAAAGCTAATGATGCTCCTCCTTCAACCATTTGCCCGGGAGTTACATTTATCTTGTTTATAACTCCATCTTTACCGGCAATTATATTATTCTCCATCTTCATAGCTTCAATTATCATAACAACTTCCCCTTTGGATATTTTTGCACCTTTCTTAATGTTTATCTTTATTACTTTGCCGGGCATAGGTGATGTTAATACACCTGAACCGTCACCAAAATCTTCTTCAAACGACCCAGTATCCAAATCATCCAGAAGATAATCCCTTCTGATTATCTCAAATATGTTCCCTCCATATGTAATATAACAATGTAATACACTTTTTTCAGAAATAAATGCGTGGACAGGATTATTATTTATATTTAAATCAATTTCTCCATTTGATATTCTATCGATTTTTACTAAATATTCCCGCTTTTCAAATTCAGTAATAAATTCTCCATTTTTATTGTAATAAACTATTGCTTCTTTTTCCTCTCCGTCAATCAGTATTGGTATTTTAATTATATTCCTCCAATATCCGATATAATTCCATATAAATTGCTTTTCCTTATCAAAAGAGGGAAAATCAGGAGCATTTTTACTTAATGCATAAGCTACATAAACCAGTACAGGAACATATAAAGCCAATTGATGCTTTTCTCTTTCTATTCTATCAAGGATTGCAGAAGTTTTTTCAGTACAGAACAGAGTAGATATCTGATTATTTCTATAGCTTTTATGTTGCAAAATCCCATTTAAAAATGCAATATTTGTTTGAATGCCGTGAATGACATATTCGGATAATGCTGATTCAAGTTTGCCTATTACTTCATTCCTGTTTTTACCATAAACAATTAATTTGCTTATCATCGGATCGTATAAACTTTTAATCTCCGTAGCTTCATTTACAGCAGTATCAATCCTGATATTTTTACCTTCCGGTTCTTTATATAATGTCATTTTTCCCGGTGATGGCAGGAAACTATTTGAGGGATCTTCAGCATAAATTCTGGCTTCAATAGCATGCCCTTTTTGTGCAATATCTTTTTGTTTATAACGTAAGAAATTTCCTGCGCTAATGAATATCTGTTCCTTAACCAGATCAAGTCCTGTTGTAAGCTCTGTTACCGGATGTTCAACCTGTATCCGGGTATTCATTTCAAGGAAGAAATAGTTTAAATTCTTATCAACCAGGAACTCAATTGTACCAGCATTATTATAGCCGATTTTTTTACATATTTTAACTGCTGTTTCACCCATCTTCTCACGGATTTCGGGTGTCAATGTAACTGAAGGAGATTCTTCAATAATTTTCTGATAACGTCTTTGTATTGAACATTCTCTCTCAAATACATGTATCACATTCCCAAAATTATCTCCAAGCACCTGAAATTCTATATGCCGGGGTTCATCAAGGTACTTTTCTATATAAACAGTCCCGTCACCAAAATATGTTTTTGCTTCCCTGGCGGTCGATTCTAAACTTTCACGAAGTTGTTTTTCGTTCCTGACAATCCTCATCCCTTTGCCTCCTCCACCCGCTGCTGCTTTCAGCAACAGGGGAAATGATATCTTTTTTCCTGCTTTAATCAATGACTCCGTATCCTTGCCAACAGCACCATCTACAAGCGGGATATTAATACTTTTAATAAAACTCCTTGCGTTAATCTTATTTCCCATTAAAGCAATCACTTCACTAGAAGGACCGATAAATATTATGCCTGAACTCTCACACGCTTTAACAAATTCAGGATTCTCAGCAAGAAAACCGTAACCCGGATGAATAGCTTCGCAACCTGCTTTCAGGGTAACATTAATAATCTTATTAATATTTAAATATGTATCAGCCAGACTTTCCTTCCCTATACAGTAAGATTCATCAGCAACTTTAACATGAAGCGAATCAGCATCTTCTTCAGAATAAACAGCTACCACTTTTATACCCATTTCTTTAGCTGTACGCATCACGCGAATTGCAATTTCCCCTCTGTTGGCTACAAGTATTTTCTTAAATAATTTCATATTCCAGTTTTTCTCTATCTTAACCTCAGCATCATCCTTCATCCTTCCAATGTTACGAGTTACGGGTTACGAGTTCACGCCTTTTTACTTATTTTCTCCTTGTCTTCTTACTACTTACTTTTTACTTCTTACTACTTACTTTCCTCGGGTTACCCATTTCGGAACTCTTTTTTCAAGAAATGCGTGCATTCCTTCCTGACCCTCTTCTGAGTTTCTTATCTCTGCAATTATTCTTGCAGTTTCCTCCAGTGCCTGATCTAATGTTAACTTGTTTGATATATTGTAAATCAGAGTTTTACAATGTTCAATTGCCTTAGGACCACTTGTTTGCAATTTGTCGATAACTGATTTAATATATGATTCCTGCTCATTAACGCTAAGTGATTTGTTAACCAGGCGAAACGATTCTGCCTCTTTTCCTTTAATTCGCCTGCCTGTCAACATAAGTTCCCTTGCTGCAAATTCGCCAACTCTTTTTATTACATATGGAGAAATACATGCAGGGATGACACCAATTTTTACTTCACTAAGAGAAAAAACTGTGTCATGATCGCAGTATGCCATATCACATGCGGCAAGTAAACCATTAGCCCCTCCAATAGCTGCTCCGTGAACCTTTGCTATTGTTGGTTTATTGCATGTGTAAATTGTATGGAAACATTTTGAAAGCTGGTAACTTTCCCTGTAGTTTTGTTCATATGTATAATTCGCAACATCCTTCATCCAATTTAGATCAGCTCCTGAACAAAAGGATTTCCCTTTTCCTTTTAAAATAACTACCCTGATTTTATCCAGTTTATTAATTTCCTCAAAACAATCAATCAATTCCGAGATCATTACTTCATTAAAAGCATTATGTATCTCCGGTCTGTTAAGCCATATAATAGCTATGTCATCTTCTAAATCTACTAAAATAGTTGTAAACTTCTTCATATAAATTCAGCGATAATGGATTATTAATTATTTGCTTTCTTGCCTATTGCCAACTGCCAACTACATCCTGAATACTCCGAATTTTGGATCAGGGAACTTCCTGTTAAGAGACATTGATATCCCCATAGCCAATATTTTCCTTGTATCCACCTGGTCAATTATTCCGTCATCCCATAATCGCGATGTACTATAGTAAGCAGAACCTTCGTAATTATATTTTTTCAATATTTCGTTTCTTAGTTTTTTCAATTCCTCTTCCGGGGCTTTTTTATTTTTTGCTTTAAACTGATCTCTTTTTATGGTAACCAGTACATCAGCTGCCTGATCGCCACCCATGACAGATATTCTTGCATTCGGCCACATAAATAACAACCTTGGTTCGTACGCACGACCGGCCATTGCATAATTACCTGCTCCAAATGATCCTCCGAAAATTATTGAAAACTTTGGGACCGTAGCATTTGCTACCGCATGCACCAATTTAGCTCCATCCCGTGCAATACCTTGTTTTTCATATTGTTTGCCAACTATAAAACCTGTAATATTCTGCAGGAAAATAATAGGTATTTTTCTATGTGTACACAATTCAATAAAATGAGTTCCTTTCAGAGAAGTTTCGGAGAATAATACTCCATTATTTGCAAGAATTCCAACAGGATATCCCATAATTCTTGCAAATCCGGTTGTCATTGTTGGAGCATAACGCTGTTTAAACTCATGGAATTTACTACCATCGACCAGCCGCATAATAATTTCTTTTGAATCGACAGGTTGTTTTATTTCAATAGGAGCTATTCCATACAATTCTTCAGGATCGTATGCAGGTTCTTCAATTGGAGCAAGATCAAGAGTTTGTCTTTCAGGTAGCGGAAGTGTTTCAAAAATATTTCTACAAATCTGAATAGCATGTTTATCATTTTCAGCAAAATGATCTGACACACCTGAAGCTGAAGTGTGTACATCAGCACCACCAAGTTCCTCTGCAGTAACTTCTTCACCGGTAGCAGCCTTTACCAATGGGGGACCACCTATAAATATTGTTCCCTGCTTTTTCACAATAATTGTCTCATCACTCATAGCAGGAACATAAGCACCACCAGCAGTGCAGGATCCCATAACAATAGATAATTGTGGTATTCCTTCTGCCGACAATCTTGCCTGATTAAAGAAAATCCTGCCGAAATCAAATTTATCGGGAAAAACTTTTGCCTGATCAGGTAAAAAGACTCCGCCTGAATCTACCATGTAGACACATGGTAAGCGGTTTTCCATGGCAATCTCCTGAGCACGAAGGTGTTTCTTGATGGTTTCAGATATATATGTTCCACCTTTCACTGTAGCATCATTAGCCACAATTATGGACTCCCTGCCACGGATAATACCTATTCCTGTAACAATTCCTGCTGATGGAAACTTATTATCATACTGATTGTAAGCTGCCATTGCCGAAAGCTCCATGAAAGGGGTATCCGGATCAATTAGCAGATCTATCCTTTCACGTGCAAGCAATTTACCTCTCGACCTGTGTTTATCAATGGCATTTTCCCCTCCACCCTCCTGTATCTCACGAATTTTCTTTTTATATTCTTCAAGTAATTTTAAATTCGCTTCTCTTTTCTCCTTGAATCCGGCCGAATCTGTGGAAATGTTAGAACTAAGTTTGTACAAATTCTGACAATTATATATTTTCAGGAATATACAAAGAATAATCTAAATTCTTACATTTATGTCGAAAAACATTATATGAATCTTCATAAAGAAATAGATAAATTATTGAGTGACAATCGTTCAGGTTCATCAGCACTTCTTGCTAAACTACTGGATCTGCTGGAGGAGTATCATAATGATGCGGACAAGTATTCTATACAGGATCTGAAGAATATTCTGAACCGGCTAATTGACGGTTTCTCGGGTTTTTTAATATATTTTCATTTTTACCGGGCATTCAATAACAGGCTGAAAGTACTTGAAGGATACCGATTCCCGATTAATGATATAATGAAAGAAATGTTGCAGTTCCTGTTATCATATAAAAGTAAATGGAAAGATGTTAATGACAGAATAGCAGCATCTGTTATTGGTAATCTTGATTTGAAGAATAAAAAAGTTCTATTGCATAGTAATAGTTTTACTATCAGATCTGTTTTCGGCATTTTATGTAAACAGGATATTTGTCCTGACATTATCCAAACTGTATCATATCCCGTAAAAGAAGGTATACTTCAAGCAAAGTTCCTTGCCAGGAAAAAACTGAATATTACATTGATAACCGATTCATCAGTTAGTTTACATATACCGTCAATTGATTGTGCTATACTGGGAGCAGATGCCATTTTTGAAAATAGTTTTATAAATAAAACAGGCAGTATGCTCATTGCACTTGCATGCAAACACTTTAAAAAAGATCTTTATATTTTTTCTGATTCAAGAAAAAAAACAGACCGTGATATGACTTCCGGAACTTTTTTTGACAGGTTAAGAAACGAAAAAGAAAAACCACCTGACGAAATCCTGTTAAATGCTCCTGAAAATATTCATCCCTCAAACCGCTATTTTGAAGAGATACCTGTTTCATTTGTTTCCAGGTTTTTCTACGAGGAGTAATGATAATGGATTAAACCATTACTAAATGTTCCACTATATAATAATTTCTTAATCATAAAGTTATAAATTCTTAACGAAAGTTTATTTGTTTATTTGTTGATGAGTTTATTTGTAAAGAATGAATATACTTAAAACTTTTATCACCTCATTACTTCGTCACCTCATCACCTCATCACAATTTCTTAACTCCTAAACTTATACACTTATAAACTTATAAACTTTTCTTCACTCCATTCTTACATCACCCAATCATATTCGCCTGCCAAATAAGAAATGAATATAATCCAAATCTCAGGAATCTTATGCAGCCATATAATAAAAGTTTCCGGAATGGATACCTGGCACTTCCAACTATCATACAAATAGCAGAAAAGGGTATTGGTGTCATGCTGGCAACAGCAATTAAATAAATACCAAACCGGTTTACTGCTCCCTGGTATTTATATAAAAACTTTTCGTGAAGATATTTATACCACTTTGTCTTATTAAAGAATACTCCGATCCAGTAACCTAATACACCTGCCATATAGGAGATAACAGCAAGTAATAATACAATAAGACCATAGTGCAAAGGTTCAGTGTATTGAAGCGACCAGATCATGAAAAACTCCGGTGGGATGATCCCGAAAACAACTTCTGAAAAAATATAGACAAGAAGAACTAATATTGGCTTATCCTGAATTGAATCTATTATAGAAGAAGATTTCATATCAATCTCATTCTTAATCAGAACAAAAACCACCAGGATAAAGGCAAGCCAGAAAATCCCTTTAAGCAGGTTCTTTATTAAGAAGGTCAATTTATCGTTTATCTTCAGCATAAGGAAGCCAAAGTTAGCAATTACATCCGAAAACGGGATGATTGTAAGCTTTTTTTAAAACAATAAATGTTTTATATTTATTCAGCAATAATACTGATTAACATGAACTCAAAATCGTTAACCGAATTGCTTCCTGCAGAACATTCAGGATGGAAAACGGCAAATGAAGATAACTTCTATGATAATGAATCACTCTATAATTATATAGATGGTGGAGCCGAACTCTATTTATCTTACGGCTTTAATAAAGTTATCAGTAGAAATTACATTAAACCGGGACAACCGGAAATCCGGGTTGATGTTTTTGATATGATCAAACCCCGGAATGCTTATGGTGTATATACACATTCGCGTGAGAAAATTGAGCATAACTTCGGACAAGGGTCCCAAACATTGATAGGGGCGGTTTTGTTCTGGAAAGATATGTATTATGTATCGGTTATTTCACAATCTGAAACGGATGAAGTTACAAAAGCTATTTATGGCATTGCCAGAATTATTGATTCATCTATTCCAGGAGAAGGAAAGATACCCGGTGTGGTCAAATTGCTACCTGAGGATAATCTTGTTGCTGAAAGTGTGACTTATTTTCACCACCCGGTATGGCTTAACTATTTTGCCTGGCTCTTTGAAGATAACTATCTGAATATCACCAAAGAAACAAGTGCGGTTTGGGCAAAATACGAAACTACCCGGAAACGTGCCATGCTTCTATTGGTGCAATACCCTGATGAACATACAGCCCGTCTGGGTTTTAATTCTTTTACGAAATATTTTTTTCCAAATCCTGAGAATGGACTGATTACAAAAGACATAAATGGCCGGTGGTTGAGCAGCCGGCTTGGTGGAAAATTGTTTGTAGCAATATTCAATGCACCGTATAAAGACTTTGCAATAGCGCTTATGGATAAAATTCATAACAGTTAACAATAATTAAAATCTAACCGAAATGAAACATTCAAGAAGAGATTGGCTAAAATTATCATTCCTTACATCTTTAGCTGGCTATTTTTTCTTTCAATTTCCTGGAAAACTGTTTGCAAAAGAGAAAGATAAGTCTGAAGTGATCCTTATACGTGATAAGGAAGTCCTTAAATATGACGGCAATCCGGACAAAAGTATTTTGTCAGATATGATGGACAAGGCGATTACAACCTTAACCGGAATCAATAATTCATCAGATGCCTGGAAAAGTATAATTAAACCGGATGATATTGTTGGAATAAAAAGCAACGAGTGGAGCCATCTGCCTACCCCGGAAGCTCTGGAAGAGATCCTGAAAGAACGGGTTTTAAATGCTGGTGTCCGGGAGCAAAACATCAGTGTCAGAGACCGTGGAATACTTAAAGACCCTGTTTTTCAAAAAAGCACTGCACTAATAAATGTACGTCCGATGCGTACCCACGATTGGTCAGGTGCAGGAACTCTGATAAAGAATTATATAGTGTTTACTAAAAAACCCTGGACCTACCACCCCGATACATGTGCCGATCTTGCTAAACTCTGGAAATTACCGGAGGTTGCAGGTAAAACACGGCTTAATATACTTGTAATGTTAACGCCTCTTTTTCACGGCACCGGACCACATCACTTTAACAAAGAATATATATGGAATTACTATGGTCTGCTCGTTGGATTCGACTCGGTAGCTGTTGATTCAGTGGGAGTAAGGATACTGGAGAATAAAAGAAAGGAATATTTCTGTGAAGAACGGCCATTAAATCCTCCGGCAAAGCATATTTTGTTAGCTGACACACGTCATAAACTTGGTAATGCCAATCCTGAGAAGATTAAGCTGGTAACAATAGGCTGGAAGGAGGGAATACTACTTTAACGATAATTAATTTGTCGCTATATCCCATATAATCAATTGTATAACTAAGTATTTTTATTATTCCCATACTCCAGAAATGGGTTCGTCGCAATACTCGCACTTCCCGTTTTTAACATGATTCGACAGAATCCTGTAACCACGTCGTTTAATTAGAGTTTTTTGACATTTAGGACAGAAAGTATTTTCGGCTTCTGTTCCCGGAACATTTCCTATATAAACATATTTAATTCCTGCATCAAGTGCAATTTCCCTTGCCTTAGTCAGAGTTGACAGCGGAGTAGGAGGTAGTTGTGTTAGTTTATATGACGGATAAAAACGGCTGAAATGCAATGGATTATCAGCAAATCCATTTTTATAAAGCCAATCGCACATTTCCTTTATCATTTCAAAATCATCGGTCCAACCAGGGACAATAAGATTTGTAATTTCCAACCATACACCCTCCTCATTCAAAATCATAAGAGTACGGAGTATAGTTTCAAGTTTTCCTGCATTTAACTTCAGGTATATACTGTCTTTGAACGACTTAAGATCAATATTGGCAGCATCAATTACACGGGCAAGTTTCCTCAGGGGCTCTTCATTTATATATCCTGCTGAAACTATTACGTTCTTTATTTCTGCTTCACGCGCTAATATTGATGTATCATAAGTATATTCATAAAAGGTTACCGGTTCAGAATATGTATATGCTATTGATTCACAATTATTTTCAATAGCTGCTTCAATAACTTTATCCGGCATCAGGTCAAAATTCCGGGTTTCACGCGGACTTTTCTGTGAAATAGACCAGTTCTGGCAGTTGAGGCATGCAAGATTACAGCCGGCAGTTGCAATTGAGAAAGCTCTGCTTTCTGGTAAAAAATGCATTAGTGGTTTTTTTTCTATCGGGTCGATATGCACTGCACAGGGATTTCCGTATGCTATAGTGTATAATTTACCATTATAGTTTAGATGATTGTGACAATCGCCCAGTTCACCCTCTTTTATTGTGCATTCATTAGGGCATCGTAAACATTTTAATCCCCGTGGAGTGGTAGTATAATACATTGCCTCACGACTCCATTTCCACAGTTTTTCAGGAGGATTAGCTATTGCTGAAATATTCTTCCCAAACAAACCGGTTATTGGAGCACAGGCAATGCCACCTATACCTGCCAGTGTATATTTAACAAATTGTCTTTTACTAATCTTCTTTTCTGGTTTTTTCATTCTTTATCTCCAGTATTTTTCAAAATATTCAATACACATTAATCTATGAAATTACAAAAAAAAGCTATATGTTAAACGTTAAAAGTTATACGCGTAAAAGTTCTTTGTTCTTTGCCCTTTGCTCTCTGCTCTTTGCCCTTTGCTCTTTACTCACAACTTTTTCCTGTTCACCCATGTTATACCGGCGAATAAAATATTAAACAGTCCTACTATAATTGAAACCTTAACCAGTCCGATAAGGGGTATAAGAAAAGCAGACACTATCAGGGCTCCGAATGCTGAACCTGCCAGATCAGCACTATAGATACCGGAAGTAACAGCAGGAACATTCCCTTTCTGTATACGGCTGCCCATAGAAAACAAAGTTCCGACCAGGAAGGAGATGACAATCATCAGAATAAAAAAGATAGAATGAACAATAAACGGGTGATTTGTAATGGGTTTTGCAACATTAATAAACAGTGGTAATGATAGTGCAAATACCCCGATTGCTAATTGATTACAACTGTAACTTACTGGTCCGGGAGCTTTAATTATTCTGCGACCGGTTAATGCCCCAAGGGTAAGACCACCCATAAAAACGGCGATAATAACACCGGACATAAGGTACACATACCCATAAATTATCTGAAAAGCAATAAGCAGGATCACTTCCGATGATGAAGCAGCAAATCCCCCGGTAAACATACCTGCCTGTAGAATATTTAAACGACTCATTAATAATAGCATCACTATTAATACAATTCCACCAAATACCCACATATTAAGCTGATAGTAGCTTAGCCAGGAAGATATCTGGTGAAAATAGGCAGAAGGTTCAAAGTCCCTGTTAATACCGGCATCTTTATCTAATTGATTCATAAAGAAATTACTCCGGTCCTTAAGCAGGTTGTCGTCAAGATAATACCGGTTAACGTACCGGGTTTCAATACCCTTTTCTTCAATTTTACCGGTAATATCAAAACCAACAACATTATTTGATGCCACGTAAAAGTTTTTTTCACCCGGGATCAATATCACATTTCTAAAAACTTGTTTTAGAGTATTGAATATTAACGAATTTACAATATTTGCTTCCTCACTTGCATAATTACCTGTTGAAGGAAGATCAATTGATATAACACCGGTATCTGACAAACAGGATTCAAGCTGGCGAAAAAATTCTATTGAATAATATCTGTTCAAATGGGCAGTTGATGGTGGAGGCAGGTTTGCCAGAATAATGTCATATGGACCCCGATGACTTTTAAGAAACAACCTGACATCTTTGTTATGAACATGTATTCTATTGTCTTTTAATTTGTTATAATATTTCTCACCTGTCTTTACCAGCCAGGGATTAATTTCAACATAATCAACCTTTTTTACAGCAGGGTATTTCATAATCTCCTTCATTATTCCGGATACTCCTCCTGATATCACCAGTATATTTTGCGGGTTTTCATGCTGCACCATTGCATAATGAACAGCTTCTTCATTGGCAATAAAATTCAAAGTATTAAACAATAAGACCTGGTTTTCGTAGAAATTATGCTGTTCACCGGTTTTTGTAACTGCCAGATTTCCATAAGGTGTTTCTTTCAGGAATACAATCTCCTGGTTTGGATAGAGAAAACCTTTAACAAACCGGTCGAAAGGGGTAAGAAAGGTAAATCCGGAAACCAATATTATTATGATAAGGGATAGTATTATTAAAATGGTTTTCCTGTAAAAAAAATTTACCCAAAAAGCAATGAAAAGATTCAAAACAAGCAAAATGGTTAGTATCTGGAAGGGTGTTATCAGGAATACAAGAATAAAGCTGAACAATATTCCACCAATAAGACTTCCTGAAGACTCCAGTGCGTAAGCAATATCAATTCGTTTACTTTTGTGAACAGAGGAAAGTCCGGAAGTAAGAAAAGTGAATAGAAACCCTGATAGCAAGCAAAAAGGAAGTAGTAAAATTAATGATGCGGCAAATATTTCAAAAACCCCAACAAGACTACCGGGCAAGAAAACAGAGTTTCTCAAGTAATTAAGCAGAAAGACTGTAAGGAATGGAAGTATCCCCATACCAATCTGTGTAATGAATGATATACGAACAGGATTTTTGATACGATTCATAAACCTTCCCAAATATGATCCAAATCCCGTAATCAGCATCCAGTTTGCAAGGATAATACCAATTACCAGCTCATTACCCATAAAAACAGACAGAAACTCCCTGAGGATAATTATCTGGGTTACCAGTGAGGTAATCCCTAACACTATTAATGATATAGAAAACCCTTTAGTTCCTGTTGCGGCAAACTCTAAGTTATTACTGTATTTCAGGTCATCCTGTTTTTCTGCCTTATTTATTTTTCTCCTGAAAATATCCGTATAGTATTTAATATGCCACGTAAAGTGAAATATTGCTATCATCACCATGCTTATGCCAAAATCAACATGGAGTATGGTTAATTGATCAACCCATGGAATATCCAGCTTGTAATTGATCCGGATAGCCATGACAATACCAAGCAAAGCAGTACCAAAAAACGACAAACCCAACAGGACATTCCATATCTTCCTGTGAGTAATAATTCTGATTAAACCTATTCTTGATATAATAAAACTTAACAGATACAATATCAGGGCGATAATTCCAATTGGTATAAGAGGGTAGGGGATTGACATTCTAAAGAGTTACGGGTTATGGGTTACGAGTTTTTTCTGAGAATACAATAGCTTCAAAGATATAAATATCAGCATCTTTCCAGCCATCCCATCCGATCTGGGCTTTATCCCTGGAACAGCGACCGACGAATTCCTCTTTTGTCCAACCAAATTCACTAGCAACCTGTGGAAGGAATGTGCCTGATCTGCTCTCTTTTACAATATAGATACCATGTTTTCCAAGAATTATTTCATCTATTGATTGAATTTTTTTCATTGGAGTAAGAACAGATATCTCCAGTTCAATACCTGCCAGTTCATCAGGAGTAACCGGTTTAAACCTGTGATCCCTGGATGAAGCGGCAATTGCCATTTCAGAAATTACTTTATATAAGGGTATTTTAGCATCAAACTGTCCTATACATCCTCTTAGCTTACCATTGCTTGAGTGCAGGGTAACAAATGCTCCAGCAGGGGTATGAAGCATATTGGAAAATCCTTCCTCTTCGATATTTATGATTTTCCCTTCTTTGATAAAAGTTTCAATTGTATTACGGGCAATTTTTAACAGTTCAACTTTGTCTTTTTTATCAAGAGAAAAACCTGTTTTCCCCTTTTTTGTTTCGCTGCTTGTAACAACAATTGACCAATATCCTACCACACGGAAGGAATCGCCATAAGGAGTATCCCCTGAATTCATGTATTTAACCTTATGGTATGTTATATTTTTATCTTCTTCAGTCATATACATTAATGTTAGTACAGATGTCCAACCACACATACAGGTAGCCAGGTTTTCTATACCTTCTGCTTCATGTTTACCAATTGTTTTAAGAAGTTCCCGTGGTGAGTTGGATACTACAGCATCAGCAGTGCTATTATCAATTTTTACAGCGTTTTCCTGTGACGGGTAATGCGAAAAGTCAGTACTGATAACAAATAGGTTTTCGTCTGTAAAATAGGGCTTTAGAGCATTAGCAATTTTTTCTACTGTTTTGGGAGCTTGAGTTCCCAGTACAATAGGAACAATTGAAAATTCGTTGTTCAGCCAATACTGTAGAAATGGTAGCTGTACCTCCAGACTATGTTCACCCAGGTGGGCATTCCCATTAAAAGAAAAGACATCGTAGCCATTTATTAATTTGGTTGTCAATGGTATATCAACCTTTACTTCACCTAAAGGTGTAATGTAATTACCAATATTATAAATTGATGCACCACTAAACATGGTTCTGTGACTTGAACCGATAATAAATATATTTTCATACTTTTTATCCCGATCAAGTTGCTTAAAAGAGTTTGCTGCCACTTCACCGGAAAACACGTAACCGGCATGAGGGGAGAGGATTGCAGCAACCTGCTCTTTACTCACTCCGGGAGTTGCTTTGCTGAAAAATTCTTCCAGCATTTTTTCCAGATCTTTCTTGTTACCAGGATAAAACTGACCTGCAACTACCGGTCGCCGGTTAATTAATTTCTGACCTGATTGATCTTCGCTGTTTTTTTCTTGCGAATTACATGATGATTGGGAAAAAATTGAAAACATAACAATTAGAAGTATTGAATTAATAATTTTCATTTGTGATATTTTTTTGTGTTACGAGTTTCGGGTTACGAGTTTGTCTTGTCCTGATATTTGTCTACAGGTTAAACATTAATAATTAGGCTCTCAATGAGTGAACATATTCTGGTATTTTGTAATTCAAAGCCATATGTAAACGATGATTATTATAAATAAATATAGCATCTTTGCAAGCTT
>DAOVLD010000125.1 GCA_030631445.1 Bacteroidota bacterium | reverse complement strand
TAATCCCTGGGTTGTCATCCCTACAGTGTAGACATTCATTCGGTTTGTCCCGGCACCCATAATTCCTCTTAGTCCGCCTGTGCCAAATTCAAGGTCTTTATAGAATGATTCAATAAGCTCAGATTCATTATTATCCAGCATCTCTTTTATCCTGGCTTTGGTTTCAGTATCAAAGTTGCCCTCAAGCCATTTTTTTGCTTTTTCCCTGACATTGTTAAGCATTTGATCATCTTTCATAACAATTGGAATTTATATTTATTTTGGGTTTTCAGAATAATACTAAGTTATTTTGGAATACTGGAATACTGGAATATTGGAATATTGGTTCCATTAGCCCACTCTTCCGTTCTTCGACTCTTCAACTTCTTACAACAGTAACACAGCAATACAATTCTTCGTTTTATATTTTTTTGCGAAATTTGCGCCTTCTTTGCGGTTAGTTCTTCTCCACTGTATCACAATTCTTATATTTCCACTATTCCATTATTCCAACATTCCATTCTTCCCTTCGATAATCGTTATTCGTTAATTTGTTAATTCGTTAGATGTTACGACACTTGACTCACCTCTCATTACTTACCGCTCTTCGTCGCTCAGTCGCCCAGTCGTTTCTTCACTCTTCCCATCATTCCAACATTCCAACATTCCATTATTCCCTGCCCATTTTCTTGATGCATTTATCAAGACTTTCTTTCCAGTGGGGAATATCGATATTAAAAGTGGTCTTGATCTTACTTTTGTTAAGTACACTATAAAAAGGACGACTGGCTGGTAAAAAATAATCCTTGGTTTCGATAGGGAGCACTTTACACGGAAGTTCTGCAAACTTCATTATTGATACTGCAAAATCATACCAACTACATACACCCTCGTTAGTGAAGTTATATATCCCTGGTTTAAAACCTTTTTTGTTTTTATTTGCGTGGTTAATGATGTTAATTATGGCTTTAGCCAGATCATGAGCATAGGTGGGTGACCCAATCTGATCGAAGATAACATTTACTGATTCTCTTTCAGCACCAAGTCGTAACATGGTTTTTACAAAGTTTTTCCCATGGGATGAGTAAAGCCAGGCTGTTCTGATAATTAAAGTATTATCATATTTCAGAGCTTCGTTCTCTCCCTTAAGTTTGGTTATTCCGTAGGCTGAGTTAGCGTTTGGAGTATCGGTTTCCTTGTATGGTTGAAAAGTTTTGCCATTGAAAACATAATCGGTGGAAATATGAATGAATTTTGCGTCGTTTTCTTTACAGGTTTCTGTTAATAGTCCAACAGCTTTTGTGTTTATTAATTCAGCTTTTTCTTTTTCTTCTTCAGCTTTATCTACAGCATTGTAGGCGGCGCAATTAATCAGAAGATCGATAGGGTTTTTTTTAACAAAGTCATTCAATGCTTTTTTATCAGTGATATCCAGGGTGTCGATATCGGTCCAGATGAAATGGTAAGGCAGACCATGACCGGCTAACTCTTTAAGTTCATTTCCAAGCTGTCCGTACGATCCGGTTACCAGAATATTTTTTATCATAAGTGATACTGTTTAGAGTCCGTCAGAAACTTAAAACTAATGCAAAATAAAACCGAAAGAAGTTAAAAAGTCAGAAGGTTCATAAAGTTTAAATGTAAACAAAATTCATTTCAGCTTCTTTCAAAAAGGGATTATTTTTATCCTTGGTAGAAATGATCATCTTTTCAGGTTCAATATTCCAGTCTATACTTAATTCCGGATCATTATATTTTATTCCTCTTTCCGATTCGGGATGATAAAGTTTATCACATTTATAAAAGACCACCGCTATTTTGCTTAAAACAGAGAATCCATGGGCGAAGCCGGGCGGGACCAGCATTTGTTTTCTGTTCTCAGCGCTAAGTCTGTGACTGTACCATTTTCCGAATGTTGGAGATTTTTTTCGAATATCCACTGCAACATCCAGTATCTCACCTTCCAGTACCCTGACCAGTTTTGTCTGTGAATACGGTGCCACCTGGTAATGTAGTCCGCGTATTACTCCAAAAGAAGATTTTGACTGGTTATCCTGTACAAATTGTATTTGTATGCCATGGTTTGCCAGGTTCTTCTCATTATAGCTTTCAAAAAAATATCCCCTTTCATCTTCAAATACTTTGGGTTTGAGAATCAACAGGTCAGGTATTTCGGTTTTAGTTATTTCCATTTAAAAACTTTTTAAAAAGTCCTTATTTTCTCATCAGCCAGTCGGAGGAGGTATTGCCCATATTGATTCTTTTTAAGAGGTTTTGCCAATTTAGTTAATTGTTTTTTGTCGATATAACCTCTTATAAATGCAATTTCTTCAATACAAGAGACTTTCAGTCCTTGTCTTTCTTCGAGAGTAGCAATATAATTAGAAGCTTGCAAGAGGCTTTTATGGGTTCCCGTATCGAGCCATGCATTTCCGCGTCCCAGCAATTTTACCTGTAACCTGTCTTCTTCAAGATAAAGTTTGTTCAGATCGGTAATTTCCAGTTCACCTCTGGCTGATGGTTTCAGATTTTTAGCTTTTTCAACAACATCATTACTATAGAAATAGAGACCGGTAACAGCATAGTTTGATTTTGGCTGCTTCGGTTTTTCTTCAATGCTAATGACTTTACCTGTTTTATCAAAATCGACTACACCATAGCGTTCAGGATCAGTAACATAATAACCAAACACTACTGCACCATCTTTCAGTTTTGCGGTTTCGAGTAACTCTTTTCCGAATCCATGACCGTAGAAGATATTATCACCAAGCACAAGACATGCGGTCTCATCACCAATAAATTTCTCACCGATAATAAAGGCTTGTGCCAATCCATCAGGTGAGGGTTGCACTTCGTATGATATTTCCAATCCCAACTGATTACCATCATCAAATAGTTTCCTGTAAAGATGAATATCATCAGGTGTGGAAATGATAAGGATCTCCCTGATACCTGCCAGCATCAATACCGACAATGGATAATAGATCATGGGTTTATCATATACAGGGATTATCTGTTTCGAGATACTTTGTGTAATGGGATAAAGCCTGGTGCCGGATCCTCCGGCAAGAATAAGTCCTTTCATTTTGTGGTGTTATTTTAATTTATAGAACTAATCGATGAATATTTTAACAGGGAAACCCGGGAAATAGAGTGATTTTACAATGAGAGGGTTTTCATAAAATACTCAATTGTTTTCACAAGTCCTTCTTCAAGTTTAATTTTGGGCTCCCATTTTAGTATTTCTTTAGCTTTTGAAATATCTGGTTTTCTCTGTGTCGGATCGTCTGCCGGCAAAGGTTCGAAGGTGATTTTCGATTTTGAACCGGTAATTTCAATAACTTTATCGGCAAGCTCTTTAATAGAGAACTCATCAGGGTTGCCAATATTTATAGGCCATGTAATGGAATCCGGGGTTTCCATCAGTTTGATCACCCCGTTTACCAGGTCATCAACGTATTGAAAACTCCTGGTTTGTGAACCATCACCATAAATAGTAATATCTTTTCCTTTTAGTGCCTGAACAATGAAGTTAGAAACCACTCTTCCATCGTTGGGGTGCATCCTTGGACCGTATGTATTAAAGATCCTGGCGATTTTTATCCTGACATTGTTCTGTTCATGATAGTTAACAAACAGGGATTCAGCACATCTTTTCCCTTCATCATAGCATGACCTGGGTCCAATGGGATTTACATTTCCCCAGTATGTTTCAGGTTGCGGGTGTATTTTAGGATCACCATAAACCTCACTGGTGGAAGCCTGTAAAATCTTGGCTTTAATACGTTTTGCCAGTCCCAGTATATTTATTGCACCCATCACGGATGTTTTTATGGTTTTAATAGCATTATATTGATAATGAATGGGTGAAGCGGGACATGCCATATTGTATATTTCATCTACCTCGATGAAAAATGGCATGGTGACGTCATGCCGGATAAGCTCAAAATACGGATTATCCAGAAGGTGAACAATATTTGACTTTGCTCCGGTGAAGTAATTATCTACAGATATTACTTCGTTTCCTTCATTAAGTAACCGTTCGCAAAGATGGGAGCCGATAAAACCGGCTCCTCCTGTTATAAGTATTCGTTTCATAAAGCAATAAAATTATAATTGCTTACCTCTTCCGATAGCGTAATATACAAAGCCGTTCTCTTCCATTTCTTCCATATCGTAAATATTTCGTCCGTCAAAAATAACCTTTTTCTTCAGAAGCTTTTCCATTACCTTGAAGTTTGGCATACGGAATTCCGGCCATTCGGTAATCAGTACCAAAGCATCGGTGTCAATAAGCGCTTCATATTGATCGGTTGCATATTCTATTTTATCACCAAGTATTCGTTTTGTTTCGTCCATTGCTGCCGGATCATAAGCTTTTACGCTGGCGCCTTCGTTAAGCAGTTTATCAATAATAACCAATGAAGATGCTTCACGCATATCGTCAGTTTGAGGTTTGAATGACAATCCCCAAAGGGCAAAGGTTTTACCTTTGATATTTCCATTGAAGTGCTTCATTATTTTATTAAAAATCACTTCTTTCTGGCTATAGTTAACATTCTCAACAGCCTGTAGAATTCTGAGAGGGTATTTATTTTTAGCAGCAGTACGGATAAGGGCTTGTACATCTTTTGGGAAACATGATCCGCCGTAGCCGACTCCGGGATAAATAAATTTATTCCCGATACGTGAGTCACTTCCAATCCCTTTCCTAACCATATTGACATCAGCTCCCAGTATCTCGCAAAGATTAGCTATATCGTTCATAAAGCTGATTTTTGTAGCCAACATAGCGTTTGCAGTGTATTTTGTGAGCTCGGAAGAGGGAATATTCATAAAATATATCGGATGGTTATTCAGTACAAATGGTTTGTAAAGGCGTTCCATAGTTTTTTTTGCCTTTTCAGAATCAATGCCGATAACGATCCGGTCCGGTCTAAGGAAGTCCTGAACAGCAGCACCTTCTTTTAGAAATTCCGGATTCGATGCTATGTCAAATGCAACATCTGCACCACGTTTATTAATTTCTTCCCGGACAACTTTTCTTACTTTTTCTGCTGTGCCAACAGGTACTGTACTTTTTGTTACAATAACCATGTAGTGATCAATCAGTTGCCCTATCTCCCTGGCAACAACAAGTACATGTTTCAGGTCGGCACTGCCATCTTCGTCAGGAGGTGTACCGACTGCAATAAATACTGCATCAGCATCCTCAAGACTTTTTTTTAAGCTGGTGGTTAAAAAGAGTCTGCCTTTTTCTATATTTCTCTTGATCATTAGTTCAAGCCCGGGTTCATATATAGGTACCTTTCCGTTTTTTAATCCTTCTACCTTTTCTTTATCAATGTCAACACAGGTTACAGTAAGCCCTGTTTCCGAAAAACATGTACCGGTAACAAGACCAACGTATCCGATACCTACAATTGAAACTTTCATAAAATAAAATATTAATGGAAAACAAAAGTAAAAAAATTAAACGAGAAAAATTAATTGATTAATCAATAGGACAGCCGGTAGAATCACAATTAGAAATAGTATTCCATCATATAGTAAATTTAATAGCATTTACCTGCCTAAACGTAATTAAAATGAAAATGTCTGAAAAATTCATTAATTGTTATGCTTGTTAATTGATTTATCTAATTTTTGGCCGGATATTTCTCAATTTTCAAGCTTTTTAGTCGTGTCGGTTGTAATTGCCTGATAATTATAAATATTTTTAAAGAATGGTCAGCATTGTTTTAAAAAAAATTGTACTTTTGCACCTCAATTTTATTATTATATAATGTCTAACTTATTAAAAACTAATTATTTTATACATGGATAATAGTACAGAAAAAGAAAAGAATACAATGGTAGATAATCCGGAACCGGATGAAAACCAAATAGGTGAAGAAAAACCTGCCAGGCAAACAGAAAAAGCAGAACTGAAGAATACAGAAAAAGAAGAGGTTAATATAACC